>NZ_PSVI01000046.1:0-28548 GCF_002931415.1 Rathayibacter sp. AY1E8 | reverse complement strand
ACCGGGGCTTCCCGACCGTGCTGGACGGCGAGCTCGTCGACGCGGCGGTCGTCGCCGCCTCCGCGAAGGCCTCCCGTGGATAGGGGGAGGAACGGGGGCCGGCGAGGCGCTGCAGCTCGGCGACCAGGTGCGCCCGGAGGGCGGGCTCGGCCACGCGGAGGTAGCTGTCGACGGTCTCGTCGCCGCGGGGCGACCAGGAGATCACGAGCAGGCCGCCCTCCTCGACGACGCGGTCGATCACGTAGCTGCCCTGGCCCGCTCCGCGCAGGAGGGAGGCCGGGATCACCGTCTCGCGCTCGCCGACGGGGGCGATCACGACGCCGCGCTCGTGGAGGCGCAGCACAGCGTTGCCGCGGAAGCCGAGCCCCGGCAGCACGACGCGCTCGAGCGGCTGCTCGAAGCGGGTCGTGGCCACGTACGGGAGGTCGACGCGCTCGACCTCGGCGCCCAGCGAGGACGCGGGCACGGGCTCCGGCGCGAGGGCGGCCGAGCGGCGGCGCCGCGCGCGCCAGGAGAGCAGCATGCCGACGAAGACGAGGACGACGACCGCGGCGATGACGATCGTGATCGCGGCCCTATCCACGGGAGGCCTTCGCGGAGGCGGCGACGACCGCCGCGTCGACGAGCTCGCCGTCCAGCACGGTCGGGAAGCCCCGGTGGAGGGTGGCGACGACGCGGCCCGGCAGCTCGCGACCGAGGTACGGGGAGTTGCCGCTGCGGCCGCGCAGGTCCTCGACGGAGAAGCGGCGTCGCGCCTCCGGGTCGTAGAGCACGACGTTCGCGGCGGCCCCGACGGCGAGGCCGCGGTCGTAGCCGTCGAGCCGGCCGATGCGGGCGGGGGCGGAGGAGAGCACGCGCGCGACGTCGGACCAGCTCATCCGCCCGTCCTCGACGACGGCGGCGTGCACCACGCTCAGCGCGCTCTCGAGGCCGACCATGCCGAACGCCGCGGCGTCCCACTCGCAGTCCTTCGCCTCGACCGGGTGCGGCGCGTGGTCGGTGGCGACGATGTCGATGGTGCCGTCGGCGAGGGCCTCGCGGAGGGCGAGCACGTCCTCGTCGCGGCGCAGCGGCGGGTTCACCTTGAAGCGGGCGTCGTAGCTCGGCCCGTCCTGGCCGGCGACGGCGTGCTCGGTGAGGAGCAGGTGGTGGGGGGTGACCTCGGCGGTCACGTCGATCCCCCGGGCCTTCGCCCAGCGGATGACGTCGACCGAGCCCGCGGTCGAGACGTGGCAGACGTGCAGGCGGGAGCCCACGTGCTCGGCGAGGAGCACGTCGCGGGCGATGATCGCCTCCTCGGCCACGCCGGGCCAGCCCTGCAGGCCGAGGGCGCTCGAGACGGCGCCCTCGTTCATCTGCGCGCCGACGGTGAGCCGCGGCTCCTGCGCGTGCTGGGCGACGACTCCGTCGAACGCCTTGACGTACTCGAGAGCGCGGCGCATCAGCAGCGCGTCCGAGACGCACTTCCCGTCGTCCGAGAAGACCCGCACGGCCGCGCGGCTGCGGGCCATCGCGCCGAGCTCGGCGAGCGACTCCCCCGCCAGACCCACGGTCACCGCGCCGATCGGGCGGACCGTCGCGTAGCCGGCGTCCTCGCCCAGGCTCTGCACCTGCTCGACCACGCCCGCGGTGTCCTGCACCGGCGAGGTGTTCGCCATCGCGAAGACGGCGGTGAAGCCTCCGGCGGCCGCAGCTCGCGTGCCGGTGAGGATCGTCTCGCTCTGCTCGAACCCCGGCTCGCGCAGGTGCGTGTGCAGGTCGACCAGGCCGGGCAGCGCCAGCAGGCCGTCGGCGTCGATCACGCGGGCCCCGCGCGAGTCGAGGTCGGCGCCGATCTCGACGATCACGCCCCCATCGATCAGCAGGTCGGCGGTCGACTCGTCGGCGAGCGTCGCTCCCGAGATCAGGATCCGCTCCGGCGCCGTGCTCTGAAGCGGCTGGGCAGTGCTCATCAGTGGACCTCCCGTTCGCCGGACAGCAGCAGGTAGAGCGCGGCCATCCGGACGGACACTCCGTTCGTGACCTGTTCGAGCACCGTGGAGCGGCTCGAATCGGCGGCCGCCGAGGAGATCTCGACGCCCCTGTTCATGGGTCCGGGGTGCATGACGATGGTATCGGGACCCAGCCGGGCGAGCCGCTCGTCGTCGAGGCCCCAGATCCGCGCGTACTCCCGGCCGTTGGGGAAGAACCCGCTCGACATCCGCTCGAGCTGGATGCGCAGGAGCATCACGACGTCGGGGAGCCCGGTGTCGATCGCCTCGTCCAGATCGAAGCGGATGGTCGCGGGCCAGTCGCGCGTGTCGACCGGCACGAGGGTCGGCGGTGCGACCAGGGTCACCTCGGCGCCCAGCGCCGTCAGCAGCCAGACGTTCGAGCGCGCCACCCGCGAGTGCAGGACGTCGCCCACGATCGTGACCGCGACGCCGTCGAGGCTCTTGCCGCGGGACGCGGAGGCGCCGTGCAGGCGCCGGCGGATGGTGAACGCGTCCAGGAGCGCCTGGGTCGGGTGCTCGTGGGTCCCGTCACCGGCGTTGAGGATCGACGCGTCGATCCAGCCGCTCGCCGCCAGAACCGCGGGGGCTCCGGAGGCGCTGTGGCGGATGACCACGCCGTCGGCGCCCATCGCGGCGAGCGTCTGCGCGGTGTCCTTCAGGCTCTCGCCCTTGGAGACGCTGGAGCCCTTCGCGCTGAAGTTGATGACGTCGGCCGAGAGCCGCTTCGCCGCCGCCTCGAACGAGATCCGCGTGCGGGTGGAGTCCTCGAAGAAGAGATTGACCACGGTCTTCCCGCGCAGGGTCGGCAGCTTCTTGACCTCGCGGTTCTGCACGTCCGCCAAGTCCTCGGCGATGTCGAGGAGTGCGATCGCGCTCGCGCGGTCGAGGTCCCGGGTCGAGAGCAGGTGCTTCACGGAGCCGTCTCCTCGCCGGTGGCCTGCGACTCGATCGCGACCAGGTCCTCACCGTCCGTCTCGACGAGCCGGACGTTGATCCGCTCGCTCAGGCTGCTCGGCAGGTTCTTGCCGACGAAGTCCGCCCGGATCGGGAGCTCGCGGTGTCCGCGATCGACCAGCGCGGCCAGCCGCACGGCTCGCGGACGGCCGATGTCGCTGAGGGCGTCCAGGGCGGCGCGGATGGTGCGGCCCGAGAAGAGGACGTCGTCGACGAGGACCACGGTCCGGCCGTCGATGCTCGCGGGGACGGCGGTGCGCGCGGGGGTGCGGACCGGGTGCCGGGAGAGGTCGTCGCGGTACATCGTCACGTCGAGGGAGCCGGCGAAGACGGGGGGACCGTCCGGCTCGATCCGCGCGATCGTCTCGGCGATGCGCCTCGCGAGGGCGACGCCGCGCGTCGGGATGCCGAGGACGACCAGCGACTCGGGGCCGCGGTTCGACTCGAGGATCTCGTGGGCGATGCGCGTGAGCGCTCGCGTGATGTCAGCGCCGTTGAGCACGATTCGTGCCGTCACACCGACCTCCTTCCCCGCCTCACAGGACGGCTGTTAAAGGAAAAGCCGTGTCGAGTATAGGGGCCGTCGCGCGGCCCGCCGGACGGGCAGCCCGGGAACGACCTCGGCCCGCCCGATCACGGGGATCCGGCGGGCCGAGCAGGTCTCCGGGGCGGGTCAGGCCGTCGTGCGGGACTCCGCGACGGAGGCGAGGAGCCCGTTGATGAAGCCCGCCGAGTCGTCGGTCGACAGCGACGTGGCGGCCTCGACGGCCTCCGAGATGGCGACGCCGTCGGGCACCGCGTCGTTGTGCAGGATCTCCCACACCCCGATCCGGAGGATCGCGCGGTCGACCAGCGGCATGCGCGAGAGTGTCCAGCCCTGGGCGAGCCGGGCGATCAGCTCGTCGATCTCGTCAGCGTGGTCGATGACCCCGTCGACGATCTCGCGGGCGTAGAGCCACGAGGCCTCACGGGCCGGCTCGCTCGCCGCTCGCTCGGCCTCGGCGCGCAGCGACTGGGCGAAGCTGATCTGCCGGACGTCGGCGTTGTAGAGGATGTCGAGGGCGCGCTTGCGCGCCTTCGTGCGAGCACTCACGGGAGGCCCGGCTCAGCTGACGCGGCCGAGGTAGTCGCCCGTGCGGGTGTCGACCTTGACCTTCGTGCCCTGCTCGAGGAAGAGCGGGACCTGGATCTGGTAGCCGGTCTCGACCGTCGCGGGCTTGGTGCCGCCGGTCGAGCGGTCGCCCTGGAGGCCCGGCTCCGTGTACGTGATCTCGAGGACGACCGAGGCGGGGAGGTCGATGTAGAGCGGGTCGCCGTCGTGCAGGGCGAGGGTCACGTTCTGGTTCTCGAGCATGAAGTTCGCCGCGTCGCCGACGACCGCCTCGGGGACGGTGATCTGGTCGTAGTCGCTGGTGTCCATGAACACGAAGTCCGCGCCGTCGCGGTAGAGGTACTGGAAGTCGCGGCGGTCGACGTTGGCCGTGTCGATCTTGGCGCCCGCGTTGAAGGTCTTGTCGACGACCTTGCCCGTGAGGACGTTCTTCATCTTGGTGCGGACGAAGGCGCCGCCCTTGCCCGGCTTGACGTGCTGGAAGTCGATGACGTTCCAGAGCTGGCCGTCGATGCTGAGGACGGTGCCGTTCTTGATGTCGGTGGTAGAGGCCATGCGAAGGGGGATCCGTTTCGGTGGAAGTCTGCGCCAGCGAGCCCGGTACGCGGGCGCGGCGATATCGGCCGGTCCGGCTGACCCGTCGAGTGTAGTCGACGCGGCCCCGTCGGCAGAGGAGTCTGGACGCCGCATGCGAATCGCCCCAACGGCGCCGCCCGGGCTCAGCCGAGTCGGACCTACGATCCGATCTCCTGGTACGCCGCGAACAGCAGCGACGTCTCCGGCCCCTGCAGGATGCTCGGGCGGGCGATGTCGTCGAGGACCACGAAGCGGAGCATGCCCGCACGGGTCTTCTTGTCGCGCTGCATCGCGGCGAGGAGCGTCTCCCACCGTCCGAGCGGGTAGCTCGTCGGCAGGGTCAGCGACTCGAGGACCCGGCGCTGGCGGTCCACGACCGCGTCGCTGAGCGATCCGGTCAGGCGCGAGAGCTCGGCCGCGAACATCATCCCGACGGAGACGGCCGCGCCGTGGCGCCACTGGTAGCGCTCGGCGTGCTCGACCGCGTGCCCGAGGGTGTGCCCGTAGTTCAGGATCTCGCGCAGGCCCTTCTCGGTGAAGTCCTCGCCGACGACCCGCGCCTTGATCCCGATCGACAGTTCGACCAGGCTGCGGAACTCCTCCGACGTCGGGTCCGTGGCCAGGTCGATGTCGGACTCGATGATGTCGAGGATGCGCGGCTCGGCGATCATCCCGTACTTCACGATCTCGCCGAAGCCGGCCAGGATCTCGTTGCGCGGGAGGCTGGTCAGCACGTCGAGGTCGGCGACGACCGCCCGCGGCGCGTGGAAGGCGCCGACGAGGTTCTTGCCCTCGGCCGTGTTGATGCCGGTCTTCCCCCCGACGGCCGCGTCGACCATCCCGAGCACGGTGGTCGGCACCTGCACCAGGTCGACCCCGCGGAGCCAGGTGGCGGCGACGAAGCCGGCCAGGTCGGTGATCGCGCCGCCGCCGAAGCCGACGACCACATCCGTGCGGGTGAAGTCCGACTGCCCCATCACCTGCCAGCAGAAGGCCGCCACCTCCACGCGCTTCGCGGCCTCGGCGTCCGGGACCTCGGCGAGCAGCACCTCGTAGCGCTCGAGCAGGCTCTCGCGGATCTCGGCGGCGAGGACCGCGAGGGTCGGCGGGTGCACGATGAGCACCTTCGCGGCCCGGGGGCCGATCGCGTCGGCGAGGCCGTCGAGGAGTCCGCGCCCGACGTGGATGTCGTAGCCGTTCTCTCCGGCGACGGGGATGGCGGTGGTGCCGTCGTTCATGACTGTCTTCCGCTCGGGCGGCTCGTGGCCGCCGGGTCCGATGGTGCAGGGGTGGCGGAGGGGCGCTGCGCGCGCACCCACTCCGCGATCTCGGCGGCGATCAGGGTGATCGGCCGCCGGGAGGTGTCGACCACGGTGTCCGCGAGGGACTCGTAGACCGGGCGCCGCTCGTCGAAGATGCGGACCCAGTCGCCGACCCCGCCGCGCACCAGCGGGCGGGAGCCGGAGCCGAGCCGGTCGCGGACGGCCTCGGCCGTGGTGGTGAGGAGCACGACGGGGACGTCCGCGAGGTCGGCGCGCGTCGCGGGATCGAGCACCGCTCCCCCGCCGAGGCTCAGCACCACGTCGCGGCGGACGGCGCGCTCGACGACACGGCGCTCCTCGCGGCGGAAGGCCGGCTCGCCGTGGGCGTCGAAGTAGGGGGCGATCGGGCCGTGGATGCGCACGAACTCCGCGTCGGAGTCGACGAAGCCGGCGCTCAGCGCCTTCGCGACCCGCTTGCCGATCGTCGTCTTGCCGGCCCCCATCGGGCCGATCAGGACGAGGCGGGCGCGGGCCGCGCCGGTATCGTGACCCGCCATCAGCGGGCCGCCGAGGACGCGGCCATCAGGCGAGCCCGAGAGCCGGGTCGCTCGCGGCGGCCGTGCGGAGCTCGTCGGGGATGGCGGCGAGGTAGCCCTGCAGGTTGCGGCGGGTCTCGGTGACGCTGTCGCCGCCGAACTTCTCGAGCACGGCGTTCGCGAGCACCAGGGCGACCATCGCCTCCGCGACAACACCGGACGCCGGCACCGCGCAGACGTCGGAGCGCTGGTGGTGAGCGCCGGCCGCCTCGCCGGTGGCGACGTCGACGGTGCGCAGCGCGTGCGGCACGGTCGCGATCGGCTTCATGCCGGCGCGGACCCGCAACACGGTCCCCGTGCTCATCCCGCCCTCGGTGCCGCCGGCCCGGTCGCTGGACCGGGAGATGCCGGCGTCGGACTGGAAGAGCTCGTCGTGCGCCTCCGAGCCGCGGCGGGTGGTGGTGAGGAAGCCGTCGCCGACCTCGACGCCCTTGATCGCCTGGATCCCCATCAGGGCCGCCGCGAGCTGGGAGTCGAGACGACGGTCCCAGTGCACGTAGGAGCCGAGTCCGGGCGGGAGATCGTACGCGAGGACCTCGACCACGCCGCCGAGGGTGTCGCCGTCGTCGTGGGCGCGGTCCACCTCGGCGACCATGAGGGCGCTGGTCGCGGCGTCGTGGCAGCGCAGCGGATCCGCGTCCAGGGCGGCGACGTCGGCCGGGCCGGGCAGCGGCGAGCCCTCGGGCACGCGGACCGGCCCGATGGCGAGGGTGTGGCTGACGAGCGAGACGCCGAGCTCGCCGAGGAAGCGGCGGGCGACGGCACCGAGGGCGACGCGGGCCGCGGTCTCGCGGGCGGAGGCGCGCTCGAGCACGTTGCGGGACTCGGGGAAGCCGTACTTCTGCATCCCGACGAGGTCGGCGTGGCCCGGGCGGGGCCGTGTGAGCGCGGCGCCGCGGCCCTTGGGCAGGCTCTCGGGGTCGCGGGGCTCCGCCGACATGACGTCGACCCAGCGCGGCCACTCCGTGTTGCCGATGCGCAGGGCGATGGGGCTGCCCATCGTCGCTCCGTGCCGGACGCCGGAGGAGATCGTCAGCTCGTCCTGCTCGAAGTTCATCCGGGCTCCGCGGCCGTAGCCGAGCTTCCGGCGCGCCAGATCGGCGCGGATGTCGTCGAGGGAGACGGGGACGCCCGCCGGCAGTCCTTCGAGGACGGCGACGAGTTCGGGACCGTGGGATTCCCCGGCCGTGAGCCAACGGAGCATCCTCCGATTCTGGCACACGAGGTCAGTGCGCCGGACCCGCCGAGACGGCTCGGCGCATCGCCGCGAGCACCTCGTCCTCGCGATCGAGAGGCAGGACCGGGTCGCCGCCGACGAAGATCCGCACCTGCACGAGTGCCTGGTGGAGCAGCATCCCGAGCCCGGAGACGACCGGGGAGCCGCCCTGCTCCCAGCGCCGGGCGAGCGCGCTCGGCCACGGGGAGTACGCCACGTCGAACAGGGTCGAGCCCGCGACCGCCGCGTCGGGCACGTCGAGGCCGTCCGCCGCCCCGCCGGGGAGCGTCGAGATCACCAGTGGCGCTCCGGTGGACCAGTCGGCGAAGGAGCGGACCGAGAGCGGGACGCCGAGCGACTCTGCGACCGGAGCGAGCTCGACGGCCCTCGACGCCGTCCGCAGGACGAGGTCGACCCGCGCCGCGCCGAGCTCGGCGGCGGCGGCCAGGGCGGAGGCGGCGGTCGCTCCCCCGCCGAGCACCTGGACGCGCTCCGCCGAGACGATGCCCGCCTCGGCGAGGGCGCGCACGATGCCCGCGACGTCGGTGTTGAACCCGCGAAGGCGGGGTGCCGGGCCGGAGCGGTCGACCAGCACCGTGTTGACCGCGCCGGTGACCCGGGCGACCGCGTCCTCCTCCGCCAGCAGCGGGCGCACCGCGTGCTTGAGCGGCATGGTCAGCGACAGTCCGTGCCAGGGCTCACCGGACACGACCTCGGAGAGGGTCGCCTCCGTCGTCTCGACGGCGCGGTAGCTCCAGTCGAGTCCGAGCACCCGGTAGGCGGCCGCGTGCAGCGCGGGCGACTTCGAGTGCGCGATCGGCGCGCCGAGGACCGCGAGGCGGTACCCGGCGGCCGTCACTGGTACTCCGGGTGGTCCCGCATCCAGGCCTGCCACTGGTCGACGGCCGCGTTGTGCTCGGCGTCGGTGGTGGAGTAGACCGTCTCGCCCGTCTCGAGGTTCACCGTGACGAAGTACATCCAGGTGCCGTCCGCGGGGTGCATGACCGCGTCGATCGCCACGTCGCCCGGGTTCGAGATCGGCGCGGGCGGCAGGCCGTCGCGCTGGTAGGTGTTGTAGACGTTGCCGGCGTCGTTCCGCTCGGCGTCCGTGGTCGAGACGCGGTCGGTCGCGCCGGTGCCGTACGCCACGGTCGCGTCCGACTGCAGGCGCCACCCCTGGTCGAGGCGGTTCTGGAACACGCGCGCGACCCTCGGGAAGTCCTCGGCGACGCGGGCCTCGCGCTGCACGAGGGACGCGAACACCACGACGCGGTAGCGGTCGTCCACCGGGACACCGGCCTGGTCGAGCGACTGGTACATCCGGTCGACCAGCGTCTTCAGGATGTCGTGCGCCGGCGTCGACGGGTCGATGTCGTACGTCGCGGGGAACAGGAACCCCTCGAGGCTCGTCGCCCCGGCCGGGAGCCCGAACGAGCCCCAGTCGGCGGCGGCCGCCTCGAGGTCCGTCAGCGCGACCCCGGTGCCGTCCGCGATGAGAGGCAGCGCCTCCTTGAGCGCCGTCCCCTCGGGGATGACGAAGGTGTTCGCGAGGCGCGTCGACTCGGAGTCGAGCAGCGCCGACAGTGCGGCCTTGGCGCTCATCTCGGCCTTGAGCGAGTACGCGCCGGGCTGGAAGACGGGCTCCGGGCTCTGAGCGAGGAGCAGGTCGTAGAAGGGGTCGTACGACTTGATGACCCCGTCCGAGACGAGGTTGTTGGCGATGTCGCTGCCGCCGTCGCCCTGGTGGATCGTGAACAGCACCTCGCTCGAGCCGGTGCCGGTGAAGTCGGTCGGCTCGGGCTCGGCGAACAGGCCGCGCACGGGCTCGAGGAAGATCGTCACGGCGATGGCGACGAGCGCGGCGAAGACGCCGAAGGCCAGAAACCCGCCGATGAGCCCGCGGCGGCTGCGGCGCTTCTTCGCGCCGCCCGTCGCGGGAGCCGCGCGGCGCCGCTTCGGGCGCGCGTCCGGGTCGAACGCGGCCGCGTCGTCGCGGCCGCGGGGCTCGGGCACGTCGGGCCCGGTGAAGAGGCGGCCCAGCGGATCGTGCGCCTCAGTCGGCGCGGGCTGCTGCTCCGGAGTCGGGTCGGGCGGAGTCGGCTGCGCCTGCTCGGCGGCGCGGGCGTCGCGGCGGCTCGGGGGGACGTCGGTCACGGGGAGGTCCTTCGTTCGGTTCGAGCAGGACTCCGGCCGGGGTGCCGGCCGAGCGCTCGGAATCGATGGCGTGCTGCAGGATCACCACGGCGGCGACCTGGTCGATCACGGCTCGGGAGCCGCGGGTGGTGCGTCCGGAGCGGTGCAGGGCGCTCTGAGCGGTGACCGTCGACAGCCGCTCGTCGACGAGCCGCACCGGAGCGGTGGGCACCGCCTCGGCGAGCAGTCGAGCGAATCCGCGCGCGTCCTCCGTCGAGGCCGTCTCGGCCCCCGACAGCGACAACGGCAGTCCGACGATGATCGCCTGGGCATCGTACTCGGCGGCGAGGTGCGCGATCCGGGAGACGTCCGAGGATCCGCCGTCAGTGCCCGCCCGCGCGACCGTCTCGACGGGCACCGCGAGCAGGCCGTCGGCGTCGCAGCGGGCGACCCCGATGCGGGCGCGGCCCACATCGATGCCGAGCCGGACGCCGAACCGGCCCATTCAGCTGGTCGCTTCCTGCACCACGGCCTCGAGCGCCGCGCCGATGGCGGAGACGTCGGAGCCGCCGCCCTGGGCGAGGTCGTCCTTGCCGCCTCCGCCGCCACCGAGGATCCCGGCGGCGCGCTTGGCGAGCGCACCCGCGCGGCGGCCCTGGTCGCGGGCGGCCTGGTTGGTGGCGACGATCACCGCGGGCTTGCCCGAGACGTCGGCGGCGAGCGCGACGACGGCCGGCTCCTGGCCGAGCCGCTCGCGGACGGAGGTCACGAGGGAGCGCAGCTCGTCGGTCGATCCGGCGGAGCCGATGCTCTCGGCGACGACGGTCGTGCCGCCCACAGTGCGGCGGGTCGCGGCGAGGGCGGGCACCCGGTCGGCGAGGGCCTTGGCCTCGAACGCGGCGATCCGCTTCTCAGCGGCCTTGAGGCTCGCGACGAGCTCGCCGATCCGCTCGGGGAGCTGCTCGCGCGGGGTCTTCAGCGAGGACGAGATCGTGCTGACGAGGGCGCGCTCGGCGGCGAGCTCCTGGAAGGCCTCGCGGCCCACGAGCGACTCGACGCGGCGGTTGGTCGATCCGACCGAGGACTCGCTGACCAGGCTGATCACGCCGACCTCGGACGACCGCCCGACATGGGTGCCCGCGCAGAGCTCACGCGACCAGGGCCCGCCGATGTCGACCACGCGGACGACGTCGCCGTACTTCTCGCCGAAGAGGGCCATCGCGCCGAGCGCCTTCGCCTCGTCGATCGGGAGCTCGCGCGTGACGACCTCGAGGTTGTCCCGGATCGCCGTGTTGGCGATCTCCTCGATCTCGCTGCGGGTCTCGAGCGAGAGGGCCTGGTTCCACGAGAAGTCCAGGCGCAGGTAGCCCGCCTTGTTGTAGGAGCCGGACTGGTGCGCCTGCGGGCCGAGCACCTGGCGCAGCGCGGCATGGATGAGGTGGGTGCCCGAGTGCGCCTGCGTGGCGCCCCGGCGCCAGTCGCGGTCGACGACGGAGGTGGCGGCGTCGCCCACTCCGACCTCACCGCTGGCGACCTGGACCTTGTGGCTGATGAGCCCCTTGACGGGCTTCTGCACGTCGAGGACCTCGAGATCGAAGCCGGAGCCGACGATGCGGCCGGCGTCGGCCTCCTGGCCGCCCGACTCCGCGTAGAGGCTGGTCGCCTCGAGGATCACCTCGGCGATGTCGCCCGCGACCGCCTTCGTGACGGAGTGCCCGCCGACGATGAGGCCGAGGATGCGCGTCTCGGTGTCGAGCACGTCGTAGCCGGTGAACAGCGTCTCGCCGTGCGCGCGGAAGTCGGCGTAGACCGAGAGATCGGCCAGCGCCGACTTCTTCGACTTCGCGTCTGCCTTCGCACGCGTGCGCTGCGCGGTCATCAGGGAGTCGAACGCCTCGCGGTCGACCGCCAGACCCGATTCCTCGGCGATCTCGAGGGTGAGGTCGATCGGGAACCCGAAGGTGTCGTGCAGGAGGAACGCGGTGTCGCCCGGCAGCGTCGGCGACTCGGCCTTCTTCGTCTTCAGGACCGCGAGGTCGAGGATCTCGGTGCCGGCCGCGAGGGTGCGCAGGAACGCCTCCTCCTCGCCGTAGGCGCTGGTCGAGAGGCGCTCGAACTCCGTGGACACCTCGGGGTAGGCCGACGCCATCGCGTCGCGCGAGGCGGCGAAGAGCTCGGGGAACGTCGCGGTGTCCACTCCGAGCAGGCGCATGGCGCGCACCGTGCGGCGCATCAGGCGGCGGAGGATGTAGCCGCGCCCCTCGTTCGACGGCGTCACGCCGTCCGACAGCAGCATCAGCGAGGAGCGCACGTGGTCGGCGATGACGCGCATGCGGACGTCGTCCTCGTGGACGGCTCCGTAGCGGCGGCCCGAGAGCTCGGCGGCGCGATCGAGGACCGGACGGACCTGGTCGATCTCGTACATGTTCTCGACGCCCTGCTTGAGGAAGGCGACGCGCTCGAGGCCCATGCCGGTGTCGATGTTCTTGCGCGGCAGCTCGCCGAGGATGTCGAAGTCGACCTTGCTCGTGCCCTCGCCGCGGAGGTACTGCATGAAGACGAGGTTCCAGATCTCGACGTAGCGGTCGTCGTCCGTCGCCGGGCCGCCGTCGATCCCGTAGGCGGGGCCGCGGTCGAAGAAGATCTCGGAGCAGGGGCCGGCAGGGCCGGGCTGGCCGGTCGACCAGTAGTTGGTGTCCTTGTCCAGGCGCTGGATGCGCTCGTCCGGCAGTCCCGCGATCGTCTTCCAGAGCGCGATCGCCTCGTCGTCGTCCTTGTAGACGGTGACCCAGAGGTCCTTCTCGTCGAAGCCCAGTCCCCCGTCGCTCTCGGCGCCGGTGAGCAGCTCCCAGGCGTAGCCGATCGCCCCCTCCTTGAAGTAGTCGCCGAAGGAGAAGTTGCCGTTCATCTGGAAGAAGGTGCCGTGACGAGGCGTCTTGCCGACCTCCTCGATGTCGTTGGTGCGGATGCACTTCTGCACGCTGGTGGCACGCGGGTAGGGCGCGGGGACCACTCCGGTGAGGTAGGGCACGAACGGCACCATGCCGGCGACGGTGAAGAGGAGGCTCGGGTCCTCGCTCACGAGGGAGGCGGAGGGGACCACGGTGTGGCCGCGGCTCCCGAAGAAGTCGAGCCAGCGGTTGCGGATGTCTGCGGTCTGCATGGGTTCCGTTACGGTTCGGTCGGTGACGACGCGGATGTCGGGCGGCGGGGCGTCAGCCCTCGCCGATGGCGGCCTTCAGTTCGGCCTCGCGCTGGTGGTAGCCCTCGGAGACGGCCTCGCCGAGCTCCTTCGCGGTGCGGTTGATGTCGGCGAAGAGCCGGGCGCCCGCCTCGGTGCGCGAGACCTGGTGGGCGACCGCGAATCCGAGGCCGATCCCGATGACGATCAGGAGGATGTTCTTCACGGGGTGTCCTTCCACTGCGGCGGGGCGGGCGCGACGGCGCGACGACCCGTTCGATTCTAGGGCGCGGGCGCGGCGCTACTTCGAGCGCGGGCGCTTCGTGCGCTTCGCGGCGGAGCGGCCGACCGCGGCTCCGGCCTTGTCGGCCGTCCGTCCGGCGACGAGCACGGCGCGGACTCCGGCGGTGAAGCCGGCGAGCTTGATGAGCGGACCGCCGACGGTCGCGGCCGTGAGAGCGACGAGCGCGTTGACGTTTCCGGTGACCTCGGCGACGTCCTTGGTGATCGTGTCCACCCGCGCGAGCTGGTGGTTGGCCTCGCGGAGGGTGGAGGCCGACTCGTCGAGGATCGGCATCAGGCCGTCGCTGGCCTGCTTGATGGCCTCGCTCGTGCTGTCGAAGACGCGCCCGAGCTTCCAGAGCGGGACGGCGGTGATCGCCACCAGGATCGCGAACACCCCCGCGGCGATGAGCCCTGCGATGTCTCCACCGGTCACGGTGACCTCCGTTCGATGCCGCCCAGCGCGGCACTCCAGCCTACCGACGGGCCGCGAGAGGGTCGGACGCGGGGACGGGCGCTCGGCTCGGGCGCGACGGCCGGATCGGGCGCAGCGCGGGACTCTCGGAGCGCGGCGGGCACTCCGGATCGCGACCCCGGGAACGGGAAAGGCCCCGGTGCGCACACCGGGGCCTTTCTCTGCGGGGCTGGACTCAGCGGGCCGCGTAGTACTCGACGACGAGCTGCACTTCGCAGGTCACGGGGACCTCGGCGCGCTTCGGGCGGCGCAGGAGCGTCGCCTGCAGCTTGTCGATCTCGACCTCGAGGTAGCCCGGGGTCTTGGGGAGGACGTCGACGTGTCCACCGGCGGCGGCGACCTGGAAGGGCTCGGTGCCCTCGGAGCGGGTCTTGACGTGGATGACCTGGCCCGGCTTCACGCGGAAGGAGGGGCGGTCGACCGTCTTGCCGTCCACCATGATGTGGCGGTGGGTGACGAACTGGCGGGCCTGCGCGGTGGTACGGGCGAAGCCCGAGCGCAGGACGAGGGCGTCGAGGCGCATCTCGAGGAGCTCGACCAGGTTCTCACCGGTCAGGCCCTGGGTGCGGCGCGCCTCCTGGAAGGCGATGCGGAGCTGCTTCTCGCGGATGCCGTACTGGGCGCGCAGACGCTGCTTCTCACGCAGGCGGACCGCGTAGTCGGAGTCGGCCTTGCGCTTCGAGCGGCCGTGCTCGCCGGGAGCGTAGGGACGCTTCTCGAGGTAGCGGGCGGCCTTCGGGGTCAGGGGGATGCCGAGGGCGCGCGAGAGGCGCGTCTTCGAGCGGGTACGGGACGTGGTCGACACAGTGGTCCTTCCAAGGTCTGAGAGGTTCGGTCGCAGCTCTCGACCGCCGGCTCCGGGAGGAGGGCGGACGCCGCGGTCGTGTCCTCCGCGGGTGCGGGGGAAGGGTGACCGCAGTGGCGGGCTGCGCGATTCAGAGGGATGCGCTGCTCCGCTCGGCTACAGAGCGGTGGGCAACCTCGCAAGACTATCAGGCCACGGCCTCCCGTGCGGGTCGCGCGAGTTCGCGGTCGGCGCGGTCAGCCCCGGTCGCCGCGGATGATGCGCAGGAGCTTCGCCAGTCGTGCGGAGACGTCGCGCTCGTTGCCGTGCTCGGTGGGCCGGTAGTACCGCGCGCCCTGGAGCGGGTCCGGGAGGTACTGCTGCTCGAGGACGCCGAGGTCGGCGTCGTGCGGGTACCGGTAGCCCTTCCCGTGGCCGAGCTTCTTGGCGCCGGGGTAGTGCGCGTCGCGCAGGTGCGCCGGCACCCGGCCCGCGCGGCCCGCGCGCACGTCCGCGATGGCCGCGTCGATGGCGGAGTAGGACGCGTTCGACTTCGGGGCGGTCGCCAGGTGCACGACCGCCTGGGCGAGCGGGATGCGCCCCTCCGGCATGCCGATGAACTGCACGGCGTCGGCCGCGGCGATCGCGACGACGAGCGCCTGCGGGTCGGCCATGCCGATGTCCTCGGACGCGGAGACGATGATGCGGCGGGCGATGAACCGCGGATCCTCCCCCGCCTCGATCATCCGGGCCAGGTAGTGCAGCGCCGCGTCCACGTCCGAGCCCCGGATGGACTTGATGAAGGCGCTGATGACGTCGTAGTGCTCGTCGCCGTTGCGGTCGTAGCGCAGCAGGGCGCGGTCGACGGCGCGCGCGACGACCTCGGTCGTGATCACGGGGAGCGCGGGCTCCTCGGCGGCGGCCTCGACGGGAGCGCCCTCGTCGTCCTCGTTTTCCTCGTCCGGGTCCTCCGCGGCGGCGGCGCGGGCGACCCGGTCGGCCTCGCGGGCCTCCGAGCGGGCGGAGGTGGCGGCGGCCTCGAGCGCGGTCAGCGCCCGCCGGGCGTCTCCGGAGGCGAGCCGCACGATGCTCGCCCGGGCCTCCTCCTCCAGCGTCACCGAGTCGCGCAGACCCCGCTCGTCGTGCAGGGCGCGGTCGACCAGGACGCCCAGGTCGTCGTCGCTGAGCGGCTCGAGGGTCAGCAGGAGCGAGCGCGAGAGCAGCGGCGCGATCACCGAGAACGAGGGGTTCTCGGTCGTGGCCGCGATGAGGATGACCCACCCGTTCTCGACCCCGGGCAGCAGTGCGTCCTGCTGCGCCTTGGTGAAGCGGTGGATCTCGTCGAGGAAGAGCACGGTGGACGTGCCGTAGAGGTCGCGGGTGGAGAGTGCCTCCTCCATCACCTGCCGCACGTCCTTCACGCCCGCCGTGACGGCGGAGAGCTCGACGAAGCGGCGGCCGCTGGAGTGGGCCACCGCCTGCGCGAGCGTGGTCTTGCCCGTGCCGGGAGGGCCCCAGAGGATCACGGACACCGCTCCCCGCTCCCCCGTCGTGTCGGCGGCGAGGGCGACCAGGGGCGAGCCGGGCGTCAGGAGGTGGCGCTGGCCGGCGACCTCCTCGAGGCTGCGCGGCCGCATCCGCACGGCGAGCGGAGTCGCCCCGGAGCGGAGTCCGGCCTGCTGCATGGTCATGCCCCCAGCGTAACGACGGCCTCCGACAGAGCCCCGGCCCGACTGCCCGGCGCGACGGAGCGGCGTTTGTCGCGCCTCCGGCGGTTCTCGTAGGCTCGACGCGGCCTGCGTGCGCGGGCCGCCGCGCCGAAGCCGCGCGGACGAGGACGTCGGAGGAACACGTGGCCCAGGGCAAGTCGAACGACCGCGAGGCGCGCACCCGGCTCCGGGCCTACCAGGCCCGTCAGAGCCTCCACCGCTCGAGGCAGAAGCGGCGCGTGCGCGACAACGTGATCGCGGCGATCGCCGCCGTCGTCGTGATCGGGCTCGCGGTCGTCGCCCAGATCCTCTACTTCTCCGGCGGCCCCGGCACCCCGGTCGCCGAGCCGACCTCCTCCTCCTCCGCGACCCCGACGCCCGAGGCGACGGGGTCGAACACCGGCGACGTCCCCTCCTCCGACATCGCCGAGGGCCGCGACTGGACGGGCACGCTCACGATCGGCGAGGACCCGCTGGGCATCACGCTCGCCGGCGCCGCCGCCCCGCAGGCGGTGTCCTCCTTCATCTCGCTGACGCGGTCCGGCTTCTACGACGGCGTCTCCTGCCACCGCCTCACCACGGAGGGCCTCTACGTCCTCCAGTGCGGCGACCCGGACGGCGACGGCACCGGCGGACCGGGATACAGCTACGGCCCCGTCGAGAACGCGCCCGAGGACGGCGTCTACCCGGCCGGGACCATCGCGATGGCCCGCCAGGGCGGCAACGGCTACAGCCAGGGCAGCCAGTTCTTCGTCGTCTACCAGGACACGACCCTGCCCGCCGACGCGGCCGGCGGGTACACCGTGCTCGGGCAGGTCACCTCGGGACTGGACGCGCTCGTCAGCGACGTCGTGTCGAAGGGCACGGCCGACGGATCGGGTGACGGCGCCCCCGCCGAGCCCGTGACCATCACCTCCGTCTCCGTCGAGTAGCCGCACCCGCGGCGTCGTCACGGTCCGCCCGCGCGGGGAGTGCAATAGGCTTGTCGTCACTGCCCGTTCGCGGCCGAGCGCGGTCTTCGGCCCTCCGGCCGTCGAGCCCCACCGGCCGACGACGCGACGGGCACCGAGAAGCACGACATCGAACAGCAAGGTGAGGCTCCGAGCGATGAGTGACCAGCAGCCGTGGGGACGGGTCGGCGACGACGGGACGGTCTACGTCCGCGTCGGCGACGGGGAGCGAGAGGTCGGCCAGTACCCCGATGCGACTCCCGAGGAGGCGCTCGCCTACTACGAGCGCAAGTACACGGAGCTCGCCGGGCAGGTCTCCCTGCTCGAGCAGCGCGCCAAGCGGGGCGCACCCGCCGGAGACGTCGCCCGCACGGTGCAGTCGCTGTCCGCGGCCATCGCGCAGGCGAACGCCGTCGGCGACCTCGAGTCGCTGCAGACCCGGGTCGACGCGCTGAGCGGCTCCGTCGAGGATCTGACCGAGCAGCAGGCGGCCGAGTCGAAGGCCGCGCTGTCCGAGGCACTCGCCCACCGCGAGGCCATCGTCGCCGAGGCCGAGGCCCTGGCGGCTGTCGACCCGGCGAAGACGCAGTGGAAGCAGGCCAGCGCCGCGATCGACGACCTCTTCGCCCGCTGGCAGAACCACCAGCAGCAGGGTCCGCGCCTGCCCAAGAACGACGCGAACGAGCTGTGGCGCCGGTTCCGCGGAGCGCGCACCACGATCGAGCAGAACCGCAAGGCGTTCTTCGCCGACCTCGACTCCGCGCACCGCGAGGCCAAGCAGGCCAAGCAGGCGCTCATCGACCAGGCCGAGGCGCTGGTGCCGCAGGGCGCCGATGCCATCCCGGACTACCGCGCGCTCCTCGAGCGCTGGCGGGTCGCAGGCCGCGCAGGCAAGCGGTTCGACGACGCGCTCTGGGCGCGCTTCAAGGCCGCCGGCGACGCGATCTACGGCGCCAAGGCCGAGATCGTCGCGCAGGAGAGCGTCGAGTACACCGAGAACCTCGACCTCAAGCTCGCCCTCCTCGAGGAGGCGGAGCCGCTCCTGCAGGAGCAGGACCGCGAGAAGGCCAAGCCGGTGCTGCTCTCGATCCAGGAGCGCTGGGACGCCGTCGGCCGCGTGCCGCGCGAGCAGGTGCGCACCGTCGAGGACCGCCTCCGCAAGGTCGAGGCGCACGTCCGCAAGCTCGACGAGGAGCACTGGAACCGCAGCAACCCGGAGCGCAAGGCCCGCTCCGAGGGTCTCGCCTCGCAGCTGACCGCCGCGATCCAGAAGCTCCAGGACGAGCTCGACGAGGCGAAGGCGCGCGGCGACCGCGACGCGATCGCCCAGGCTCAGGAGGCGCTCGACGCCCGCAAGGTCTGGCTCGACGCGATCGGCTAGACCCGCGCCGGCGGATCCCTCCACAGATCCGCTCGCGACGCTCCGGAGGGGAGGCGCATCGGCCAGCATGGCCGGATGCGCCTCCCCTCCGTGCTCCTCCCCGGGCACCTCCCTCTCGCGGAGCTGTGCGCCGCCCGCCTCGACGGCGAGCTGGTCGCGCTCGACGAGGGCTTCCTCGTCGCGGACCTGCCCCTGGGGGCGTCCGAGCGGGCCGCCTCCCTGCGCTCGCTGCTCCCCCGCGGCGCCGTCGCCGATCGTCTCTCCGCCGCATGGGTGCACGGGGCGACGCACGGCCCGCCGCCGGTGCACAGCGCCTCGATCGACCGGCGGAAGCGCCGACAGGCGCCGTCGAACCCCCGCCTGCGCTGCCACGAGGTCCTGCTCGACGAGGACGACGTCGTCCTCCTCGGCGGCGCGCCGGTCACGTCGCCTGCTCGCACGCTGATCGACCTCGCCCGGACGGAGGACGCGGGCGCGATCCTCCGGGCGCTCTCTCGGAGCACCCGGACCGGCCTCGACGCCGTCCTCGCGAGGCTGGAGGAGGGCAGCGCCGTCGCCGGACGGAGGATCGTCGGACGACGGCTGCGGGCGGCGCTCGGCGAGGCGCCGCCCGGGGATCAGCCCCCGTTCACCCGGTAGACGTCGTAGACGGCGTCGATCCGGCGCACGGCGTTCAGCACGCGGTCCAGGTGGGTGGTGTCGCCCATCTCGAAGACGAACCGGCTGATCGCCAGCCGGTCGCTCGAGGTGGAGACCGTCGCCGAGAGGATGTTGACGTGGTGCTCCGAGAGCACGCGCGTCACGTCGCTCAGCAGGCCCGAGCGGTCCAGCGCCTCGACCTGGATCTGCACGAGGAAGATGCTCTTGGAGGACGGCGCCCACTCGACGTCGACGATCCGCTCCGGCTCCTTCAGCAGCTCCTGCACGTTGTGGCAGTTCGCCTGGTGCACGGAGACGCCGGCTCCCCGCGTCACGAATCCGACGATCTGGTCGCCCGGCACCGGAGTGCAGCACTTCGCGAGCTTCACGAGGATGTCCGGCGCGCCCTTCACGAGGACGCCCGACTCGCTGCTCCGGCTCCGCGGCCGGGGCGAGCGCGGGAGGGTGACCTCGTTCTCGTCCGACTCCGGATCGCCCTGGATGGAGGAGACGACCTTCTCGAGCACCGACTGGGTCGAGACGTGGCCCTCGCCGACGGCCGCGTAGAGCGCCTCGACGTCGTTGTAGCGCAGCTGGCTGGCCACCTCGGTGAAGGTGTCCTGGCTCATCAGCTTCTGCAGCGGCAGGTTCTGCTTCCGCATCGCCCGGGCGATGGAGTCCTTGCCCTGCTCGATCGCCTCGTCGCGCCGCTCCTTGGTGAACCACTGCCGGATCTTGTTGCGGGCCCGGGGGCTCTGCACGAAGTGGAGCCAGTCCTGACTCGGTCCCGAGTCGGGGTTCTTCGAGGTGAAGACCTCGACCACGTCGCCCGTCGTCAGAGCCGACTCCAGCGGCACGAGGCGCCCGTTGACCTTGGCGCCCATCGTCCGGTGCCCGACCTCGGTGTGCACCGCGTAGGCGAAGTCGACCGGGGTCGCACCGGTCGGCAGGCCGATCACGCGTCCCTTCGGGGTGAAGACGTAGACCTCCTTGGCGCCGATCTCGAAGCGGAGGGAGTCGAGGAACTCGTTCGGGTCTGTGGTCTCCGACTGCCAGTCCGAGAGGTGCGCGAGCCAGGCGAGGTCGGTGTCGTTCGATCCGGAGGTGGGCACCTTGCCGGTGGCCATCTGCTCCTTGTACTTCCAGTGCGCCGCGATGCCGAACTCCGCGTGCTGGTGCATCTCGTTGGTGCGGATCTGGATCTCGACCGCGCGGCCCTTCGGCCCGACGACCGTCGTGTGCAGCGACTGGTAGAGGTTGAACTTCGGAGTGGCGATGTAGTCCTTGAACCGGCCCGGCATCGGCGTCCAGCGGGCGTGGATCGAGCCGAGCACGGCGTAGCAGTCGCGCACCGAGTTCACGAGGACGCGGATGCCGACCAGGTCGTAGATCTCGTCGAACTCGCGACCGCGGACGACCATCTTCTGGTAGATCGAGTAGTACTGCTTCGGCCGGCCGACGACGCGACCGCGGATCCGCCCGGCCCGCAGGTCCTCGCTGATCAGGTCGATGACGTTCTGCACGAACTCCTCGCGCTGCGGCGTCCGCCGCTTCACCAGGCTCTCGATCTCGTTGTAGATCTTGGGGTAGAGCACCGCGAAGGACAGGTCCTCGAGCTCCCACTTGATGGCCTGGATGCCGAGGCGGTGCGCCAGCGGCGCGTAGATCTCGAGGGTCTCGGTGGCCTTGCGGGCCGCGGACTCGGCGGGGACGAAGCCCCAGGTCCGCGCGTTGTGAAGGCGGTCGGCGAGCTTGATGATCAGGACGCGGATGTCCTTCGACATCGCCACGATCATCTTGCGGACGGTCTCGGCCTGCGCGCTGTCGCCGTACTTGACCTTGTCGAGCTTGGTGACGCCGTCGACGAGCATCGCGACCTCGTCGCCGAAGTCCGCGCGGAGCTCGTCGAGCTGGTAGTCGGTGTCCTCGACGGTGTCGTGCAGCAGCGCGGCGGCGATCGTCTTCGAGCCGATGCCGAGGTCGGCGAGGATCTGCGCGACGGCCAGCGGATGCGTGATGTAGGGCTCGCCGCTGCGGCGCTTCTGGTTCGCGTGCGCCCGCTCCGCGACCGAGTACGCGCGCTCGATGAGCGCGATGTCGCTCTTGGGGTGGTGCATCCGGACGGTGCGGACGAGGGTGTCGACAGCACCGGAGGGCTGCGCGCGCGAGAAGATCCGCGGGACCAGTCTGCGCAGGGCAGCGGTCGAGGACGTCGTCGTCGTTTCCGTCACGCGAGGATCTCCATCGCCCCATTATCGCCCGTGCGGACGGTGCCGATGACCGTTCCGCCCGGGGCGGACGGCGCCGGCGTCAGCCGATGCGTCCCGGGCGCCCCTCGCCGTCGACCACGTCGCCGCCCGCCGCGGCCCAGGCGGTCATGCCGGCGTCGACGTTGGCGACCTCGTAGCCGGCGCCGTCGAGGGCCTGCGTCACCATCGCGGAGCGGACTCCGGAGTGGCAGACCACCAGGATCGCCGTGTCGGCCGGGAGCTCGTCCTGCCGGGCGCCGATCTCCCCCATCGGGATGTGGTGGGCGGCCGGAGCATGCCCCGCCGCCCACTCGTGCGGCTCCCGGACGTCGAGCAGCCAGACCTCGTCGCGCTCTACGAGTCCGACGGCGTCGGCCGCCGTGACCTGGGCGTAGTCGGCCACGGCTCAGCCCTGCACGGCCGGCGCGGCCGGAGCGGTCGCCTTCGCCCGGGCCGACTCCACGCGCTTGTCATGCTTGGAGATCTCGGGCTCCCGGCTGCGCAGCTGGGCGTACAGCGGCGCCGCGACGAAGATCGTCGAGTACGTGCCGACGATGATGCCGATCAGCAGGGCGAGGGAGATGTCGCGGAGAGTGCCCGCGCCGAGGACGAACGCGCCGATCACGAGGATCGCGGCCACCGGGAGGGCGGCGACGATCGAGGTGTTGATGGAGCGCACGAGAGTCTGGTTCTCGGCCAGGTTCACCGTCTCGGAGAAGGTGCGGGTTGTGCTGCCGAGCGCCTCCACGGTGTTCTCGCGGATCTTGTCGAAGACCACGACCGTGTCGTAGAGCGAGTAGCCGAGGATCGTCAGCAGTCCGATCACCGCCGCCGGCGACACCTCGGTGCCGGTGATGCCGTAGACGCCCGCCACGATCACGAGGTCGTGCAGGAGCGCGACGATCGCCGCGAGCGACATCTTCCAGGTGCGGAAGTACGCCCACATGGCCAGGGCCGCGAGGACCACGAAGATCACCAGGCCGCGCAGGGCCTGCTGAGTCACGTCGTTGCCCCACGCCGCTCCGATGAAGGAGGAGGCGACCTGGTCGGTGGGCACGTCGTACGCCTCCGACAGGGCGTTCCGCACCGCGGTCGACTCGTCGGTCGAGAGCTGGCCGGTCTGTACGCGGATGGAGTCGTCGCCGACGATGGACACGCGCGGCACGGTCTCCGGAGCGACCGAGGTCACCGCGTCCGTCGCCGTCGCCTGCTCGAGACTCGACGGCGAGGACACCGTGAACTGCGAGCCGCCGGTGAACTCGATGCCGAAGTTGAAGCCGCCGCGGGCGACCGTACCGAGCAGCGTGATCAGGATCAGGGCGAGCGAGACGAGGTACCACGTGCGGCGCCGGCCGACGAAGTCGATCGATCGCGCACCGGTGTAGAGGTCGTTTCCGAACTGCGAGAAGCTGGCCATCACGCGTCCTTCCCGTTCGAGTCGTTGGAGTCGCGCAGGCCGGCCGCCTCGGCGGCCTTCCGCTCGGCGATGGTCTGGCGCTTGGCCGCCTCACGGGACGCGGAGGCGCGCTTGCCGGCGACCACCTGGTCCTGCGGACGGAAGGCGGCACGGCCGCGGTAGACGGCCCCGAGCGCCCGGGGATCCAGGCCCGAGGCCTTGTGCCCCTCGGCGAAGAACGGTCTCGTGGCCATCAGCTGCAGGATCGGGTGGGTGAACAGCGCCACCACGATCAGGTCGATGATCGTCGTGATCCCGAGGGTGAGCGCGAAGCCGCGGACACTGCCGACGGCGAGGAGGAAGAGGACCACCGCGGCGAGCAGGTTCACCATGTCGGACGCGAAGATCGTGCGCAGCGCGCGCCGCCAGCCGGACTCGACGGCGGACTCGAGGCCGCGTCCGTCGCGGAGCTCGTCGCGGATGCGCTCGAAGTACACGATGAACGAGTCGGCCGTGATGCCGATCGCGACGATGAGACCCGCGACTCCTGCGAGCGAGAGGCGCAGTCCCTCCCGCCAGGACAGCAGCGTGACGACGAGGTAGGTGACGATCGCCGCGACGAGCAGCGAGGCGATCGTGACGGCTCCGAGCACGCGGTACTGCGCGATGGAGTAGACGATGACGAGGATCAGGCCGATGAGGCCGGCGAGCAGGCCGCTGGCGAGCTGGGCGGAGCCGAGCGTCGCCGAGATGCTGTCCGAGCTCTGGACCTGGAAGCCGATCGGCAGCGCGCCGTACTTGAGCTGGTCGGCGAGCGTCTTCGACGACTCCTGGGTGAAGGAGCCCGAGATCTGCGCGTTGCCGTCGGTGATGGCGGCGTTCGTCGACGGGGCCGAGATGACCCGGCCGTCGAGGACGATCGCGAACTGGTTCTGCGCACCCTGCAGCGCCACGAGGCGCGAGGTCACGTCGCCGAAGGCCTGCGTGCCCTGGTCGTCGAACGAGAGGTTGACGGCCCAGGTGCCGGTGCTGGCGCCGGAGGAGGTCGTCATCAGGCCGTTCGAGGCGTCCGAGATGTCCTCGCCGGTGATCTCCACCGGGCCGAGGACGTACTTCACCGTCCCGCTGCCGTCGCAGGTGATGAGCGGCTGGTCGGCCGGGGCGAGGTTCGGGTCCTGGCCGTTGAGGAACGCGCAGTCGAACGAGGTGTACTGGGCCTCGAGCGCCGGCGTGAGGTAGGCGAGGTCGCTCGCGTTCGTCGGCGAGGCGGTCGGCTCCGTCGCGAGCGACGGGTCGACGGGCGTCGGCGTGGGCGAGGACGTCGCGTCGCCGCCGACCGAGCTGTTGGTGGCCTGGCTCGCAACGAGGACCGGGCGGAAGTCGAGCTTCGCCGAGGCCTCGATGCGCTGGAGCGTCTCGTCGTCGGGCGTGCCCGGGATCGAGACGACGATGTTGCTCGAGCCCTGGGTCGTGATCTCGGCCTCGGAGACGCCGGACGCGTCGATGCGCTGGCGGATGATCGAGACGGCCTGCGTCAGCTGCTCCGACGAGACGGTGTCGCCGTCGTTCAGCTGCGGCTGCAGGACGATCTGCGTGCCGCCCTCGAGGTCGAGGGCGAGCTTCGGCGTCCAGGAGCCGCCGCCCCAGAGGACGGCCGCCGTGTTGAGTCCGACGAGAGCGAGGATCAGGACACCGAGCCAGCTCAGGGAGCGGCGGGCCTTCCGGACGGGGGTTGATGCGGCCACCCAGGGCTCAGCTTTCTCTTCGGTCGACGGTGATCGGCCCGGGGTCGTCCGGGCGTGGAGAAGGGCGGGCGGGCGCCGATGCGCCCGGCCCGACCAGGAGACTACTGCGCGTCGGGGCGGCGGTCGCGCTCGACCGGGTCCACCAGCGGGTCGCGGTGCGCGGAGTCGCGCTCGCCGAACTCGGGCGAGCCGGTCGCGGTCAGCGGGTCGGCCTCGTCCTCGGTGTCGACGGCGACGGCGTTCTCGCTCGGGTCGATGAGGCGGGCGATCGCCTGACGGTGGATGGTCAGCAGCGTGCCGGGGGTCGACTCGATGACGATCTTGTTCGCCTCGTCGTCGATCGACACGACGGTGCCGAAGAGGCCGGAGCCGGTCATGAGCTCCACCCCCGGCTGGAGGTTGTTCTTCATGCTCTCCGCGTCGCGCTGGCGCTTCTTGTTGTTGCGGAACATGAAGATGATCATCACGGCGAGCAGCAGGACGAGCAGGATGATCGTCGGATCCATGGGTGGGCCTTCCGGAGTGGATGGGCGATCCGCCGCGCGGCCTCAGGTCGAGGCGGAGCGGATCGAGCGGCCCGTCGGGCCTAGAGAATCATAGATCATCGGGGAACAGGGGCGGCTGAGCCGCCGTCCCCCGGGGGTCGATGCCGAAGTGGCGGTAGGCGGCGGGGGTCGCCACGCGGCCGCGCGGCGTCCGGGTCAGCAATCCGATCCGCACGAGGAACGGCTCGACGACGGCCTCGACCGTCTCCGCCTCCTCCCCCACCGACACGGCGAGGGTGTTCAGGCCGACCGGCCCGCCGTCGAAGCGGGTCAGCACGATCTCCATCACCGCGCGGTCGAGCCGGTCGAGTCCGAGCGCGTCGACGTCGTAGAGCTCCAGCGCCGCGCGGACGGCGGTCACGTCGGCCCGTCCGCCGTGGACCAGGGCGAAGTCCCGCACCCGCCGGAGCAGGCGGTTGGCGATGCGCGGGGTGCCTCGGCAGCGGCCGGCGATCTCGGCGATCGCGTCCGCGTCGATGTCGAGCTCGAGCAGCCGTGCCGCCCGGGCGAGCACCTGCCGCAGCTCGTCCTCCGCGTAGAACTCGAGGTGCGCGGTGAAGCCGAAGCGGTCGCGGAGCGGATTGGGCAGCAGGCCGGAGCGGGTCGTGGCGCCGACGAGCGTGAACGGGGCGAGATCCAGCGGGACGGACGTCGCTCCCGCCCCCTTGCCGACCATGATGTCGATCCGGAAGTCCTCCATCGCGAGGTAGAGCATCTCCTCCGCGGAGCGCGCCATGCGGTGGATCTCGTCGATGAAGAGGATCTCGCCGGGCAGCAGCGAGGAGAGGACGGCGGCGAGGTCGCCCGCGTGCTGGATCGCGGGGCCGCTGGAGAGCCGCAGGGGCGAGGAGCTCTCCTCCGCCACGATCATCGCGAGGGTCGTCTTGCCGAGCCCGGGCGGGCCCGCGAGCAGGATGTGGTCGGGGGTCCGGCCCTGCATGGCCGCGGCCTTGAGCAGCAGCTCGAGCTGGCCGCGCACCTTGCGCTGGCCGACGAACTCGCTGAGGTTCCTGGGCCGCAGGGCGCCCTCGAAGGCGACCTCGGCCTCCGACGCGACCTCGGCGCCCAGCACCTCGTCGCTCACGAGCGGGCCGCCGGACCGAGGCGGGCGAGGGCGAGCCGGAGCAGCGCCTGCACGTTCGCGGCGTCGGAGGCCTGCGCGTCGAGCAGGATCTCGTCGACCACATCGGCCGCGGTGCGCTCGGGCCAGCCCAGGCCGACGAGCGCCGCGAGCACGTTCTGCGCGGCGGTGGCGGCGGGACCGGAGCCGCGGGCGGCGCGCGGACGGACGGTCACCTTGCCGGCGAGGGACAGGATGATCAGCTTGGCCGTCTTCGGGCCGATGCCGCTGACCTTCCGGAACACCCCGTCGTCCTCGTCGGCGACCGCCTGCGCGATCCGGTCCGGCTCGACCGCGCCGAGAACGCCGAGGGCGGACTTCGGGCCGACGCCGGTCACGCCGATCAGCAGCTCGAAGATCTCGAGCTGCTCCTCGTCGGGGAAGCCGTAGAGGGTGAGCGAGTCCTCGCGGACGACGAGCACGGTGCTGACCGTGGTCTCGTCGCCGACGCGCATCTCGAGCGCGTGCTGCGGGGTCACGTTCACCGCGTAGCCGACGCCGTGGACGTCGAGGACGGCGAGGCTCCCGCGGGCGGAGAGGACGGTGCCGCGGAGGGAGGAGATCACCGCGTCAGTCTAGATGCTCGAACAGGCGTTCGACTCGCGGCCTCGGCGGCGCGCCACGCCCGCTGCGCTGCTGTGCCGCCCGCCGCTCCGTCGGCACCGGCTCCCGCCGACCCGGAGGAGGGCGCGAGAGGGGCCCGCCAGGCGTGGCAGACGGCCAGGGCGAGAGCGTCGGCCGCGTCGGCCGGCCGCGGCGGGGCGTCGAGCCGGAGGACGCGCTGGATCATCGCGGTGACCTGGCGCTTGTCCGCGGCTCCGTAGCCGGTGACGGCGGCCTTCACCTCGCTCGGCGTGTGCATCCCGACCGGGAGCCCGCGACGGGCCGCCGCGACGAGGGCGACGCCGCTGATCTGCGCGATGCCCATCACGGTGCTGACGTTGTTCTGAGCGAAGACCCGCTCGATCGCGACGGCGTCGGGGCGGTGCTCGTCGAGCAGCGCCTCGAGTCCGTCGCCCAGGGCCAGCAGGCGGCGCTCCAGCGCGTCGTCGGGCGGTGTCCGGAGGACCGTCACGTGCACGAGGGTCGCGCGGCGGTCGCGCGAGACGTCGACGATGCCGACGCCGCAGCGGGTGAGCCCGGGGTCGATCCCGAGGACGCGCATCAGGCCGCCCTCCGGGATCGGGCCGGGCTCACCGCGTCACTCCTCGTTCTCGAGCTCGGCGCGCACCTCTGCCGTGATGTCGAGGTTGGTGTAGACGTTCTGCACGTCGTCCGAGTCCTCGAGCGCGTCGATCAGGCGGAAGACCTTGCGGGCCGTCTCGGCGTCGGCCTCGACCTGGAGGGAGGCGACGAACTCGATGTCGGCGGAGTCGTAGTCGATGCCCGCCTCCTGCAGGGCCGAGCGGGCCGGGACGAGCTCGCTCGGCTCGACGCGGACCTCGAAGCTCTCGCCGTGGTCGAGCACGTCGTCGACGCCGAAGTCGAGGACCGCGCCGAGCACGTCGTCCTCGGTGACGCTCTCTCCGTGGGGCACGGAGATGACGCCCTTGCGCGCGAAGTTGTAGGCGACGCTGCCCGGGTCGGCCATGGTGCCGCCGTTGCGGGTCATCGCGGTGCGGACGTCCGCCGCGGCGCGGTTCTTGTTGTCGGTGAGGCACTCGACGAGCAGGGCGATGCCGTTGGGGCCGTAGGCCTCGTACATGATCGTCGTGTAGTCGATGACCTCGCCGGTGAGGCCGGCGCCGCGCTTGATCGCGCGGTCGATGTTGTCGTTCGGCACCGAGGTCTTCTTCGCCTTCTGCACGGCGTCGACGAGCGTCGGGTTGCCGGAGAGGTCGGCGCCGCCGATCTTGGCGGCCACCTCGATGTTCTTGATCAGCTTGGCGAAGGACTTCGCGCGGCGCGAGTCCTTGATCGCCTTCTGGTGCTTGGTCGTGGCCCACTTGGAATGCCCGGACACGGTGCTCCCTCGGAAATCTCGTTGCGTGCGGCCCCCGAGGGCGCCGCTGATGGCAGGGGCCAGTCTATTCGAGAGCCGGTCCGCGCCCGTCTCGGCCCGAGCACCGAGCCTTCCGCGCCCGTCTCGCCGGCGACGAGCCGCCCTCCCGGCGCGCCCCCGCACCGCCGAACGCACGATCCGCGTCCCAGCGGATCGCGCTAGGCGGACGCGACCAAGCACCAGAAGGCGATCAAGGACTCGCGCCGCGCGAAGTCCTTCGCCAAGCTGATCAAGAACATCGAGGTGGC
>NZ_PSVI01000045.1:2566-29210 GCF_002931415.1 Rathayibacter sp. AY1E8 | reverse complement strand
GCGGTCCCGGCCGCCGGATGCGCAGGCTGACCACGACGGCTGTACGCAGCCGAGGCTGCACTGCTCGATCCGGGGCGCTCCCGCGAGGATCGACCGGCTCCGCCTCGTCTCGGGACGGCGTCAGCCGGTGAACGCCGCAGGAGGCAGGTCGGTCTCGCCGCCCTCGACCGCGTCGAGCAGCCGGTCGACCACGTCCTGCGGCGCCAGACCCGCGCCGAAGCGGGGCGCGTCTCCCGCGAGCGGGTGTTGGGACAGCTCGGTCTCGGTGTGGCCGGGGCGCGCGTCGAGCAGGAGGACGCCCGCCCGCTTGTACTCGCGGGCCGAGGCCTTCACGAAGGAGTGCAGTGCCGCCTTCGAGGCGGAGTACGCGGCGAGTCCCGCGGTCGGAGCCTCCGCCACCACGCCGCTGATGGTCAGCGCGAACGGCTCGCGCCCCTCGCCCGCCGACGCGACGAGCGACGGCAGCGCGGCGGTCAGCACCCGGATCGGCGCCAGCGCGTTCACCTCGACGAGCTCCTCCAGAACGGCCGGATCGAGCTCGGCGGAGAGCCCGAAGGCCACGACGCCCGCGGCCACGACGACGCCGTCGAGGCGCCCGTGCCGCTCGAGCACCTCGGCGACCACGCGCCGGGGCTCGTCCTCCCCGCGCAGGTCGGCGACCAGGGGCGCCTCGCCGAGCGCCGCGGAGTCGCGCCCCGAGCGCACCGCGACGGCACCGCGCGCCTCCAGCGAATCGGCCAGGAGGCGGCCGAGGCCGCCCGAGGCTCCGAGGACGAGGACGACGGCACCGTCGAGACGAGTCATGTGGCGAGCCTAGACGGGTGCGCTGGCGCGGATCGGCACTACCGTCCGGGCGACCGGGCCCCTACCGTGAGGCCCATGACACGACTGCAGAGCCGTGCCGTGCTGCACCGCCTGCTCGAGGTCCTCGAGGATCCCGCCCCCGTCACCATCGGCCACGCGCGTCACGTCCGGATGCTCGTCCGCGAGGCTCTGGAGTGGATCGCCGGCCCTCGGGCGCACGAGTCCGGTGCGTGGAGCGGCCCCGCTTCGGGAGAGCCCGCGGCCGCGCTCGCCCCCGAGGATCCCGCCGCCACGGACCCGGGTCTCTGACGCTCCCGCCCTCCTCGTAGACTCGTTCGCCGGAGGAACGGGGGGGGTCGATGGACGAGGGTGCGCCGGCGGGCTGGTACCGCGACGAGGCCCATGCGGCCGAGATGCGCTGGTGGGACGGCAGGCGGTTCACCGGGGCGCGCCGCTCCGCGCAGGACAGTGCCGCGGTGGTGCGGGACGCACCCGTCACCCCCGTCACGGAGCGCGTCGTCTACCGCCTCCCGAACGCCGACGGCGCCCCGAGCGTCGACGCCCTCGCCGAGGCCGAGCGGATCGAGGAGATCGCCGATCTGATCGGCCGCACGCTCGAGCAGGGCGAGATCGACGAGCGGACCCTCGAGGTCGACCTGATCCCCGAGCCCGACCACCCCACCGGCCTCGACGCCGTCTCGGTCCGGGTCGGCGGCCGCGTCCTCGGCTACCTGCCGAACGCCTCCGCCCACCGGGCCGCTCTCGACCGGGTCGTGGCGAGCGGAGCCGTCCCGGTCACGACCGCGCGCCTCCGGGTCGAGCGCGGCGAGGAGGGCCTGCGGGCCGTCCTCCGCGTCGCCCTCGTCGCCCCCGAGCTGCTCGTGCCGCTCAACGAGCCGCCCGTCGAGCGCCACTCGATCCTCCCCTGGTCGCGGGGCCTGCCGGTCCTGCGCGAGGACGAGCACTTCGCCCGCCTCTCGTCGGTCGTCCCGGCGAGCGGCCGCGGCCTGCTGCTGGTGACCCTGCACCCGGCCGGCGACCTCGTCGAGCTCCGTCTCGACGGCGAGCGGGTGAGCGAGCTCTCCCCTACCCTCTCGGCGGATTTCGCCCCGACCCTCCGCCACCTCGCGAGCCTCGGCCTCACCGCCGCCGCCTACGCCTCCCTCCGCGGATCCCCGCTGAAGGTCGAGCTCACGCTGCAGGCCGCGAAGGCCGTGGAGCTGCCCGCCGAGTGGGTCGACGGCCGTCCGGTCACTCTCCCCCGACTCCTCCCGCCGGCCCGGACCTACTCCGTACCGCCCGCGTACACGCCGCCGCTGCGTCCCACTCCCCGCAGCTCGGAGGCGGTCTCCCGCTCGGTCCGCCGGACCGTCGCCTGGGTGGTCGTCGGCGTCTGCACCCTCGTCGGGCTGTCGAGCTGGCTGATCGGGGATGTGCTGAACTGACGGGGCGGGGCGGACGTCCGGGGATGTGACCGGCCTCGTGTCGGACTTCCGGGGTCGGCGATCCCGCACCTCCGCGCAGAAGCGCCCGGCTCGCGGATCCGGGGATCCGAGCGAACCGGGCGCCTCGAGCCGAGCGCAGCCGTCCTACACGTTGAAGCGGAACTCCACGACGTCGCCGTCCTGCATGACGTAGTCCTTGCCCTCGATGCGGGCCTTGCCCTTCGCGCGGGCCTCGGCGATCGAGCCGGTCTCGACGAGGTCGTCGAACGAGATGATCTCGGCCTTGATGAAGCCCTTCTGGAAGTCGGTGTGGATGACACCGGCGGCCTGGGGCGCGGTCCAGCCCTTCCCGATGGTCCAGGCGCGCGTCTCCTTCGGGCCGGCCGTGAGGTACGTCTGCAGGCCCAGGGTGTCGAAGCCGATGGTCGCGAGCTGGTTGAGGCCCGACTCCGTCTGGCCGGTCGACTCGAGCATCTCGGCCGCGTCGGCCTCGTCGAGGTCGATCAGCTCGGACTCGATCTTCGCGTCGAGGAAGATCGCCTCCGCCGGCGCGACCAGGGCCGCGAGCTCGGCCTTCCGGGCGTCGTCGGTCAGCACGGCCTCGTCGACGTTGAAGACGTAGATGAAGGGCTTGGCGGTCAGCAGGCCCAGCTCGCGGATCGGCTCCAGATCGATCGACGAGGCCGACAGCGGCTTGCCCTGGTCGAGGAACTCGCGCGCCTTCTTCGCGGTCTCGACCACGATCGGCTCGATCTTCCTGCCCTTGAGCTCCTTCTCGTAGCGAGCCTCGGCCTTCTCGAGGGTCTGGAGATCGGCGAGGACCAGCTCGGTGTTGATCGTCTCCATGTCGCTGGCGGCGTCGACCTTGCCGTCGACGTGGACGACGTCGGAGTCCTCGAAGCCGCGGATGACCTGCGCGATCGCGTCGGCCTCGCGGATGTTCGCGAGGAACTTGTTGCCCAGGCCCTCGCCCTCGGACGCGCCGCGCACGATGCCGGCGATGTCGACGAAGGAGACGGGCGCCGGGAGGATGCGCTCGGAGCCGAAGATCCCGGCGAGCACCTCGAGGCGGGAGTCGGGCAGGTTCACCACACCCACGTTCGGCTCGATCGTCGCGAACGGGTAGTTCGCCGCGAGCACCGTGTTCTTGGTCAGTGCGTTGAAGAGCGTCGACTTGCCGACGTTGGGGAGACCGACGATTGCGATAGTGAGAGCCACGGGTAAACATCCTACGGCGTGGCGGCGGAAGGGCCGGGCGGGCGGGCGGAGAGGAACGGGAGGCGCCCGCCCGCGGCCGGCGGGTGCTCCCGCCCGCTCGTGGCGACGCGCGCGCGACGCTCCCTGCGGCGTCGGAGGTGCGTGAGAGGCTGGAGCGTGCCCATCGACTTCACCGCCATCGACTTCGAGACCGCCAACTCGCACGGGGCCTCCGCCTGCTCCGTCGGGCTCGTGAAGGTCCGCGGCGGCCTCGTCGTCGACCGCGCCGGCTGGCTCATCCGCCCGCCGCTGGGGTACGACGACTTCCTCGAGTGGAACACGCGGATCCACGGCATCCGCAAGCACGACGTGCACGCCGCCGCCTCCTGGGTCGACCAGTTCGCCGACCTGGCGGCCTTCGCCGGCGAGGACGTGTTCGTCGCGCACAACGCCGGCTTCGACATGGGCGTCATCCGCGCGGCCTGCGCGGCGACCTCCCTCGAGCACCCCGAGTACGACTACCTCTGCTCGCTGCAGCTCGCCCGCAAGACGTACGAGCTCGACTCCTACCGCCTCCCCGTCGTCGCCATGGCCGCGGGCTTCGAGGACTTCCGCCACCACGACGCGTCGGCCGACGCCGAGGCGTGCGCCGCGATCGTCGTGCACGCGGCCCGGCGGCACGGCGCCGCGAGCATGGCCGAGCTCGGCGAGCTGGCCGGCGTCTCCGTGAAGCGCCTGCGCCCGAAGGCCCCCGTCGCCGCCTGACGTCCGTCATGCCGAGCCGGCTCGAGACGATCGGCTCAGCCGCGGGGGTCGCCGAACCAGGTGCTGAAGATGCGCCAGAAGTTCCGGTTCCCGTAGGCCGAGCAGTCGTCGCCCTCGCCGTAGAGGTTCGCGAGCGCCGCCGCGTTCGGCTGGTACGGCGTGTAGTAGTAGAGACCCGCCGTGGCCGTGTTGGCGATCGTCACCGGGGCGGTGCCGCAGGACTCGTCCGGGGAGTAGCGGACGTCGCCGGCCGCGCCGACCGGGTACCAGTCGAAGCTCGAGTCCGGGTTCCGGTAGCGCTGGAACTGCCACGCCGCTCCGTACACCTGCGCGGCGAAGCCGTAGGAGTCCGTGTCGCAGTCGGCGGTGTCCGGGCAGCCGTAGCCCGTGGCGCTGCGGAACTGCCGCTCGCTCGGCTCCGGATCGGTCACGAGCGACTGCTCCTTCTGCAGCAGCACCAGGAGGACGGCCGGATTCACGCCGCACGCGCCGGCGACCGAGGTGATGATCTCCGCGGCCGGGACGTCGCGTCCGGCGGGCAGCGCATCGCACTGCTCGTCGGCCGTGATCGCCGCGGTGTCCTCGGCGTAGTCGCGCAGGCACGGCACCGGCCCGCCCGCGCAGTCGGGGACGCGGGCGTCGAGGAACGCCCGCACCGTGAGCGGTCCGAGCGCGTCGCCGGCGAAGAAGACCTCGTCGGAGATCAGGTCGCCCGGGTCGAAGTCGGCCGCGACGGGGCCCGGCTGGAGGAAGGTCCACAGCCGGACGGTCTGCGGCTCGGACGGCACCGCGGCGAGGCGCGTGCCGTCGACGGACCCTCCCAGCAGGAGCGCCACCAGCGCCCCGACGACGACCGCACCGCCCCGCCGGCGTCGGACGCCGGTCGGGGACGGTGCGGTCGGGGTCATCCCTCCACGCTAGTGGCGGGGCCGCGGGCGATCAGCCGCAGGGGGTGAGGCGCGCGACGTCCTCCGAGAGGGTGGTGGGACCGCCGAGGAGGACGACCCGCTGAGCTCCCGACTTCGCGATGTCGGTCAGGACGGCGCGGGGCACGCAGTTCGTCGGCACGGCGAACAGCGGGCTGTTCGAGTAGCCCGCCGCCGTGGCTCCGGCGAGGGCGTCGGGGAAGTTCTCGCCCGTCGCCAGGAACACGGTCTCGGCCCTCGAGAAGGCTGCCCGGTTCAGCTGCTCCGAGGTGTCGTAGCGGTCGACTCCGCCGATGCGGGTGATCGTCGGCACCGGAAGCGAGTTCTTGATCCCCTCGCTCACCGACAGGGGGCTGCCCGCGATGGTGAGGTTCTGCACCTTGAGCTTCGAGAGGATGCCCTTCGTCACGGCGTCGGCCGTGCTGCCGGTGCCGTTCACGAGGACGACGGGTGCGTCGACGGAGCCGGCCGCGGCGCTCGCGCCGAGCGCGTCGGGGAACTTCTCGCCCGTGGCGAGCCAGGCCCGCGTCGAGCCGCCCGAGAACGCGCTCTGGATGATGAGCCTGGACGTGTCGTAGCGGTCCTTCCCTCCGATGCGGTCCACCGTCGGCGAGTAGGACCTCAGCTGGTTCAGCAGGCCGTCGCCGACGCTCAGTGCGGAGCCGACCACGACGATCCTCGCCGGCTTGAGCCGGCTGAGCTCGTCGCGAACGGGCTGCGACATCGAGTCGCGGTCGACCAGGAGCAGCGGACCCTTCTGCTTGGCCGCGGCCGGGGCGGCGCTCAGCGCGTCGGGGAAGTTCGCGCCGGTCGCGATGTAGACGACGGGGACGTTGGTGCCGAAGACGGCCTTCGAGATCTCGACGGCGGTGCCCTGGCGGTCGGTGCCGGCCAGACGCGAGACGTCGATCCCGGCGGACGTGCTCACGGACGAGCAGCCGAGATCCTTCCGGCCGGGGCCCCGGGAGTCGCCCGTGCCGACCCAGCGGTTCCAGTCGACGGAGTCGGCGGAGACGCAGACCTGGTAGGTGCCGGGTGCCGAGACGGGCGTGGTGGCGCCGAAGCCGTGGGCGCGGCCGGCGACGGAGTACTCGCCCGGGATGTCGCCGCGGTCGCCGTTCGCGGTCTGCGTGCGGACCGTGCGGGTGCCGTCGGGGCCGGTCACCGTGACCGTCGTGGTCAGCGCGGCCTGCTGCGTCGTCGGGTCGACGGCCCAGCCGGACACGCTCAGCGTGCTGCCCGAGATGCGCGGGGCGTCGACGCGGCCCGCGGGGGCGATCCCGGCGTTGGCCAGGGTGCCGTTCGGGTTCCAGTCGCTGAAGAGGTACCAGAAGTTGATGTTGCCGTAGGTCGCGCAGGCCGCGTTGCCGGAGCCGGTGAGCGCGAAGTCGTTGGGCTGGTACGGCGTGTAGTAGTAGAGGTCGGCCGTGGCCTGGTTGCGGATGGTGACCGGCGAGGAGCCGCACGCGGTGCTCGGGTAGTAGGCGACGTTCGGCGTCGTGCCCGGAGCGTAGGTGGTGAAGTTCGAGCCGGAGCCGGGCGGGTTGGCGTAGCGCTTGAACTGGCGCGCCGCGCTGTAGACCTGCGTGAAGAAGCCCGCCGAGCCGGGGTCGCACGCCGCGGTGTCCGGGCAGTTGTAGCCGGTCGCCTTGGCGTAGTCCTCGGGGCTCGGCGTCACGTCGGTGACGAGGCTCCGCTCCTTCTGCACAAGCACGACCAGGGCCAGCGGGTTGATGCCGCAGGCCAGGCCGACGCGCGTGAAGATCGAGGCCGACGACTCGCTGCCGGAGCCCTGGTAGGCGCTGCACATCGCGTCCGCCGCCTTCGACGGCGTCGCCTGCGAGAAGTTCTTGAGGCAGGGGGCGGTGCCGGCGGTGGAGCACCGGCTGCCCTTCTCGTTCAGGAGCGACTGCACCTGACCGGTGCTCAGCGCGTCGCCGTCGAAGAACTGGGCGTCGCTGACGATGAAGCCGGCGCGGAAGCTCTTCGTCTCCTCGGCGCTGTACTGCGTCGACTGGTCCGGGACGCCGAGGTCGGCGCGGTCGAGGGACGCGTCGAGAGCGCCGGTCTCGACCGAGACGGTCGACGGCGCGTCCTCGGCGGCGGAGGCGGAGGTGATCGGGACGAGGGCGGTGCCGAGCCCGACGGCGAGAGCGAGCGCGGCCGTGAGCAGGCGCGATGAGCGGTGGTGATTCCCCATGATCGCGAAGTCTACGAGGCGGTCGCAGGGCGTCCTGGCCCTCGTTCGGTGGTCGTGGCCCGTCGATCGATCGATGTCGGAGGTGCGTGGTGTCATCGGTGGCATGGATCTCTCCTTCGCCCTCGGCCTGGTGGTCGGCGCGCTCCTCGCGGGGGTCGTGGCCGTCCTCCTCGCCCGCTCCCGCACGCCCGACGCCGCCCTCGCCCTCGACCTCGCGACGGCCCGCGCCCGCGCGGAGGGCCTGGAGGAGCGGCACGAGGCCGTCGTCGAGCAGCACCGCGAGCACCTCGGTTCCGCCCGCGATCAGATCCGCGAGCTCCAGGAGCAGCTGCGCGTCGTCGCTGAGCGCGAGCGGCACGACGCGCGCATCCTGCAGACCCTCTCCCCCGTCGCCGAGAGCCTGCGCGGCATGCAGGAGGCGGTCGGCCGGCTCGAGCGCGAGCGCGCCGCCCAGTTCGGGGCGATCACCGAGCAGCTCGAGGGACAGCGGGCGGCGGGCGAGCAGCTGCGCTCGACGACCGAGACCCTCGCGTCCGCGCTCCGCTCCACCACGAGCCGCGGCGCCTGGGGCGAGACGCAGCTGCGGAACGTCGTCGAGGCCGCCGGGCTCACCCAGCGGGTCGACTTCGACGTGCAGTTCGGGCTCGAGGGCGAGGCGGGCCGCGGCCGCGCCGACATGGTGGTCCGCCTGCCCGGCGGCAAGGCGATCGCGGTGGACGCCAAGGTGCCGTTCGACGCGTACCTGGAGGCGAGCGCGATCCCCGCGGGCGCCGGCGGCGAGGAGGAGGCGCGGCGCGCGGGGCTCCTGCGGGCGCACGTCCGCGCCCTCCGCGGCCACGTGGACGCGCTGGCCGCCCGCTCCTACTGGACCGGTCTCCCGGCGAGCCCCGAGTTCGTCATCGCGTTCGTGCCGAGCGAGCCGCTGCTCGCGAGCGCGCTCGACGCCGACCCGAGCCTGCTCGAGTACGCGTTCCGCAAGCGCGTCGCCCTCGCCTCGCCCGTGACCCTGTGGTCGGTGCTGAAGACCGTCGCCTACACCTGGCAGCAGGACGTGCTCACCGACGACGCCAAGCGCCTGCTCGACCTCGGCAAGACGCTCTACGCCCGTCTCGGCACCCTCGCCGACCACGCCGAGGGCCTGCGCCGCTCGCTCGAGAAGACGGTGGACTCCTACAACGCCTTCGCCGGCTCGCTCGAGAGCCGTGTGCTGGTCACCGCGCGCCAGTTCGACTCCCTCGACGAGTCGCGCGTCATCGCCCCGGTCGGAGGAGTCGCCTCCTCGCCGCGCCGCCTCACCGCCGTCGAGCTGCTCGCCGCGGACGACGAGTCCGAGCGGAGCGCGTAGGGTCCCGGGTCCCCGCTGAGCGAGCACCGGGTGTGCAGGCCGCGCGCGAGCGGCGCCGTCCATCCGGCTCGACACCCGGACGACCGCAGGTCGCGACGGCGCTCCGCCTCCGGGGCTCGGCGGAGGAGCGCCGTCGAGGCGTATCGAGACCGACCGCGGCCCCGCCCGCTCGCCTCGGTGACCGGGGCCGGTGTCCTTCCGCGTCCCGCACGCCGAAACGCCGCCGCACTCGCCGAGGCGCCGTCATCGGGACGGCGCCTCAGCAGCAGTGCGGCGTCTCGGAGAGACGGTGACGGCCTAGACCCACTTCTCCGCGAGGTGCTGGGCGGTCACGCGGCGGATGGTGCCCGAGCGGGAGCGCAGCACGATGGACTCCGTCGTGATGACGTGGCCCTCCTTGCGCACGCCCTTCACGAGCCCGCCGTTCGTCACTCCGGTCGCGACGAAGTAGGTGTTGTCGCTGCGGACGAGGTCGTTGGCGTGGAGGACGCGATCGAGGTCGTGGCCGGCGTCGACGGCGCGCTGGCGCTCGTCGTCGTCCTTCGGGCGGAGGATGCCCTGGACCACTCCGCCGAGCGCGCGGATGGCGCAGGCCGTGATGATGCCCTCGGGCGTGCCTCCGGTGCCGACGCACATGTCGAGTCGGGAGTCGTGGCGAGCGGCGTTGATGCCGCCCGCGACGTCGCCGTCGAGCAGGAGGCGCGTGCCGGCTCCGGCCGCGCGGATGTCCTCGATCAGCTGAGCGTGGCGCGGGCGGTCCAGCACCGCGATGCGCATCTCCTCGACGGGCTTGCGCTTGGCGCGGGCCAGGGCGCGGATGTTCTCGCCGATCGGGCGCTGGATGTCGATGATCCCGACGCCCTCGGGCCCGGTGACGATCTTCTCCATGTAGAACACGGCGGAGGGGTCGAACATCGCGCCGCGGTCGGCGACGGCGATCATCGAGAGCGCGTTCTGGCGCCCGGCCGCGGTCAGCGAGGTGCCGTCGATCGGGTCGACGGCGATGTCGGCGGCGGGCCCCGAGCCGTTGCCGACGTGCTCGCCGTTGAAGAGCATGGGCGCGTTGTCCTTCTCGCCCTCGCCGATCACGACGACTCCGTCGAAGTTCACGGTCCCGAGGAAGGTGCGCATGGCGTCGACCGCTGCGCCGTCGGCGGCGTTCTTGTCGCCCTTGCCGATGAAGGGCACGGCGCGGATCGCGGCGGCCTCGGTGGCGCGGACGAGCTCCATGCCGAGGTTGCGGTCGGGGTGGAGGTAGAGCGAGTCGTTGTCGATCACAGAGCGGAGTCCTTCGTCGTCGAGTTCGTGCACGTCGTCGCAGGACCCGCGGAGCGGATCCCCATCCCTGCCCGAAGCCTAGTCCAGGGCCCTCCACGGGCGGAGGGACCGCGGAGGGGCGCCTCGCTAGACTCGTCCGCGACGCGGGCCTCGCCCGACCCCCCTTCGTTCATCCGTCAAAGGAGATGCCATGCCCGTCGCTACCCCGGACCAGTACGCAGAGATGCTCGACAAGGCGAAGGCGGGCGGCTTCGCCTACCCGGCGTTCAACGTCTCGTCGTCGCAGACGATCAACGCGGTCCTCCAGGGCCTCACCGAGGCGGGCTCGGACGGCATCATCCAGGTCACCACCGGAGGCGCGGACTACTTCGCCGGCCACACCGTGAAGAACCGCGCGGCAGGCGCGATCGCCTTCGCGAGGTTCGCGACCGAGGTCGCCAAGAACTACCCGGTCACGGTCGCGCTCCACACCGACCACTGCCCGCAGAACGCGCTCGAGGGCTTCGTCTACCCGCTGATCGCCGCCTCCGAGGAGGAGGTCAAGGCCGGTCGCGAGCCGCTGTTCCAGTCGCACATGTGGGACGGCTCCGCGATCCCGCTCGACGAGAACCTCGCCATCGCGAAGGAGATCCTCCCGCGCGTCAAGAACATCAACGCCATCCTCGAGGTCGAGATCGGCGTCGTCGGCGGCGAGGAGGACGGCGTCTCGCACGACATCAACGAGCACCTCTACACCACGCTCGACGACGCGATCGCGACCGTCGAGGCCCTCGGCTTCGGCGAGCAGGGCCGCTACATGGCCGCCCTCACCTTCGGCAACGTCCACGGCGTCTACAAGCCGGGCAACGTCCGCCTGCGCCCGGAGCTGCTCCGCGAGATCCAGGACGGCCTGCAGGCGAAGTACGGCACCGGCGCGCTCCCCCTCGACCTCGTCTTCCACGGCGGCTCGGGCTCGACCGACGAGGAGATCGCCGAGGCGGTCCGCAACGGCGTCGTCAAGATGAACATCGACACCGACACGCAGTACGCGTTCAGCCGCTCCGTCGCGGACACCGTGCTGAAGAACTACGACGGCTTCCTCAAGGTCGACGGCGAGGTCGGCAACAAGAAGGTCTACGACCCGCGCTCGTGGGGCAAGATCGCCGAGACCGCGATGGCCGCGCGCGTCGCCGAGGCGACTCGTCAGCTCGGCTCGGCCGGGAACTCCGGGAAGTAGGGCACCGCTCCGTGACGAACGCACACGATCAGCCGGGCGACAGGCGTCCGGAGCCGCAGTACGGCGAGTACGCGCCGCCCGGCTGGTCGTGGCAGCCGCCGGAGGACGCCGTGGTCGTCCCCGACCCGAGGGGGTCGGAGACCGATCCGAGGCCCGCGACCGCTCCGGCCGCGAAGCCCGTCGCGCATCCCGTCGACCGCCTGCTCACGATCGTGCTGCTCGCGCTCGGCGTGTTCTTCGCCGTGCCGACGCTGCTCGATCCCTCGAGCTTCGCGACGACCCTCCAGGAGCTCTACCGCTCCCAGGGCATCGGCACCTACGCGTCGCCGGAGCTCGCACGGATCCTCGGCGTCGTGGTGGCGCTCGCGCAGTCGCTGATCGTCGCCTTCGCGGTGTGGATCTCGATCCGGCGGCTCCGCGCCGGCAAGCGCGCCGTGCTCGTCCCGATCCTCGGGATCGCGGCGACCGTGCTGCTCTCCCTGATCGTCGCGGCGATCGCCATCCTGGGCGACCCGACGTTCGCGGAGTACGTCACGCGCATGTCGGGCTCGCAGGGCGGCGCCGGGACCGACGTCTAGCGTCGATCCCCGTTCCACCGCACACGGAAGAGGCCGCCGCTCCCGAGGGAGGGCGGCCTCTTCCGTGTCCGGGCCGGAACGCTCTAGGCGCCCGCTCCCGCGCTGATGCGTCCACCGACGCCGCGGGCGTCGCGCTTGCCGGCGACGTCCTTGCGCAGCTCCTTGGGAAGCGAGAACATCAGGTCCTCCTCCGCCGTCTTGACCTCCTCGACATCGCCGTACCCGGCGGCGGCGAGGTCGTCGAGGACCTCCTGGACGAGCACCTCGGGCACCGAGGCGCCGCTGGTGACGCCGACGGTGCGGATGCCCTCGAGCCACTCCTGCTTGATCTCGCTGGCGTAGTCGACCCGGTAGGCGGCCTTCGCGCCGTACTCGAGGGCGACCTCGACGAGGCGCACGGAGTTGGAGGAGTTCGCGGAGCCGACGACGATGACCAGCTCGGCGCCCGCGGCGACCTTCTTGATCGCGACCTGGCGGTTCTGCGTGGCGTAGCAGATGTCGTCGCTCGGCGGGTCCTGCAGGTTGGGGAAGCGCTCGCGGAGGCGGCGCACCGTCTCCATCGTCTCGTCGACCGAGAGCGTCGTCTGCGAGAGCCAGACGACCTTGTCCGGGTCCTTCACGACGATGTTCGGCACGTCGTCGGGGCTGCCGACGAGGGTGACGTGATCGGGAGCCTCGCCCGCGGTGCCCTCGACCTCCTCGTGGCCCTCGTGGCCGATGAGGAGGATCTCGAAGTCGTCGCGCGCGAAGCGGACGGCCTCGCGGTGCACCTTCGTCACCAGGGGGCAGGTCGCGTCGATCGCCTGGAGACTGCGGTCGGCCGCGCCCTGGACGACGGCCGGTGAGACGCCGTGCGCGCTGAAGACGATGTGCGATCCCTCGGGCACCTCGTCGACCTCGTCGACGAAGATGGCACCCTGGCTCTCGAGCGTGGAGACGACGTGCACGTTGTGCACGATCTGCTTGCGCACGTAGACCGGGGCACCGTAGTGCTCGATGGCCTTCTCGACGGCGACGACCGCGCGGTCGACTCCGGCGCAGTAGCCGCGGGGCGCGGCGAGGAGGACGCGCTTGCGGCCCTCGACGGGGACGTCGCGCAGACGCCCTGTGGCGCGGGGCATGCGCGGCATGGGCAGGCTGATCGGGACTTGGCTCACCCCCTGATTCTACGTGGTGCATCCTGTGCCCGGGCCGTCCCGGTGTCGGACCCGTCCCGTACCGTTGTCGTCGCGGGAGGGCACTCCCGCTCCCCCGTCCCTCCGAGCAGAGGCAGCGATGACCGACGCCCCACCCACCGCCGACGCACCCTGGCCGGTCGGCCTGCTCGCCAGCAAGATCAAGGGCTGGATCGAGCGCCTCGGGACCGCGTGGGTCGAGGGCGAGATCACCCAGTGGGGCGTGTCCGGCGGCAACGTCTACGGGAAGCTGAAGGACCTGTCCGGAGACGCGACGGTCGGCTTCACCGTCTGGTCGTCGGTGCGGAGCCGCCTCCCGGCCGACCTCAAGCAGGGCGATCGGGTCATCGCGCTGGTGAAGCCCAACTACTGGGTCAAGGGCGGCACGCTCTCGATGCAGGTCTTCGAGATGCGCCACGTCGGCCTGGGCGATCTGCTGGAGAAGCTCGAGCGGCTCCGCCGGCAGCTCGCGTCGGAGGGGCTGTTCGACGCCTCCCGCAAGAAGCCGCTGCCGTTCCTCCCGCACGGCGTGGGCCTCATCACCGGCAAGGACTCGGACGCCGAGAAGGACGTGCTGCGGAACGCGCGGCTGCGCTGGCCTGCGGTGCGCTTCCGGGTGGTCCACTCGGCCGTGCAGGGCGACCGGACGGTCCCGGAGGTGCTCTCGGCCCTGCGGACCCTCGAGGCCGACGACAGCATCGACGTGATCGTGATCGCCCGCGGAGGCGGCGACTTCCAGAACCTGCTCGGCTTCAGCGACGAGGCGCTCGTGCGCGCCGTCGCCGCCTGCTCCACTCCGGTCGTCAGCGCGATCGGCCACGAGGCCGACCGCCCGCTGCTCGACGACGTCGCCGACCTGCGCGCCTCCACTCCCACCGACGCCGCGAAGAGGGTCGTGCCCGACGTCTCCGACGAGCTGCTGCGCGTGCAGCAGGCCCGGCTGCGGATGACCGGCCGCGTGAGCGGGCTCGTCTCGCACGAGATCGACCGGCTCTCGCAGCTGCGCTCGCGGCCGGTGCTCGCCCAGCCGCACGTGCTGGTCGATCGGCACTCCGAGGAGCTGACCCGCTGGGTCGCGCGCGGCGCCGAGCTGGTGGACCGCCGCCTCGAGCGCGCGCACCTCGAGGTCGAGCGCCTGCACGGCCACCTGCGCGCCCTCTCCCCCCAGCACACCCTCGACCGCGGCTACGCGATCGTCCAGAACGCGGCCGGGCACGTCGTCCGGGCGCCCGGCGACGCACCGGCCGGCGGCGCACTCGTCCTCACGCTCGCGGAGGGGGCCGTCGGCGCCCGCTCCGAGGGGCCCACCGGCGATCCCGCCGGCCGGTCCTGAGCCCGCCGCGCCACCCGTCCCCCCTCAGCCCCGATCGATAGGATCAGACCCATGCCCGACTCCCCCGACGCCCCGGCGACCGACTCCGACGTCTCGGGATTCTCCTACGAGCAGGCGCGCGACGAGCTCGTCCGCGTCGTGTCCGAGCTCGAGCAGGGCAGCTCCACCCTCGAGCGCTCGCTCGCCCTGTGGGAGCGCGGCGAGGCCCTCGCCGCCCGCTGCGAGGAGTGGCTGATCGGAGCACGCGCCCGGCTGGACGCGGCCCGCTCCGGAGGGGCGGCCGCCGGATGAGCCGCGCGAAGGCCGCGCGGGTCGTCGCCGAGCTCGGGCGCCCGGAGACGGCGGCCGAGACGGCCGCACGCAAGGCCGAGAACTCCCGGCTCTACCGTCAGCGCAAGACGGTCAACAACCTCGTCTTCTCGCTGCTCGCGACCGTCGGCGCCGTAGCGCTCATCGTCCTGCTCGTCCCCCGCGGCGACACCGTGGAGCTCTCCTCGGTCGACGTCCCCCGCGTCGCCGCACAGGTCCAGCTGGGCGAGGAGCAGACGCTCGCCGTGCCCTCCCTGCCCGACGGCTGGAAGGCCAACGCGGCCGAGCTCCGCCGCGAGAACGGCACCGACTACTGGTACGTCGGCCTGATCACCCCGAAGGCGGGCTACATCGGCCTGAGCCAGGGGCTCGACGCGGACGCGGCCTGGGTCGCGACGCAGCTCGACCGCCGGGCGGCGACCGGCGTCGAGACGATCGACGGCCGCGACTGGACCGTCTACGACCACCGCGACTCCGGCGACGACACCGGCAACACGCCCTACGCACTCGAGACGACGGAGGGCTCCAGCACCTACCTCGTCTACGGCACGGCCCCGACGGACGAGATCCGCCTGGTCGTGGACGCCATCACCCCGCAGATCGGCCAGGAGGAGTCCCGATGAGCCTCGGAACCAGCAGCACCGTCCCCCGCGAGTCCCGCCCGCCGGCGTGGGTCTGGAAGGAGATGCTCCGCGGCAACCAGCGCTTCGTCGCCGGCGAGCCCCGCCACCCCCGCCAGGATGTCGAGCGCCGCGCCGAGCTCGCCGCCGCGCAGGCCCCGCTCGCCGCGCTCTTCGGCTGCAGCGACTCCCGCCTCGCGGCAGAGATCATCTTCGACCTGGGGCTCGGCGACCTCTTCGTCGTCCGCAACGCCGGCCAGGTGATCGCCGACTCCATCATCGGCTCGCTGGAGTACGGCGTCGCCGTCCTCGGCGTGAAGGTGCTGCTCGTGCTCGGCCACGACGAGTGCGGAGCGGTCCGGGCGGCGATCCAGTCGCAGGCGCCCGGCGCCGAGCGGCTCCCCCCGCACATCGAGCACCTGATCGAGCCGATTATCCCCGCGGTGCGCCGCCTCGTGGGCGCCCAGCCGGACGGCCGCGTGCTCGTCGACCCGTCGGCGACCGACGCGCTGGCCGTCGGCCGCGAGCACCTGCGCGACACGGTCGCCGAGCTGCTCCAGCGCTCCCCGCTGATCGCCGACGCTGTCGCGACCGGGCGGCTCGCCCTCGTGGGCGCCAACTACCGGCTCTCGGACGGCACCGTGATGTCCGATGTCGTGCTCGGCATCGATCCGCCCGAGCTCAGCCCCTACGTCTCCGAGCTGGAGCGCGACTCCGGCTCGGCCTCCTCCGCCGCCGCTCCGAGCGCGGTGGGATCGGATCCCGCGTGAGCGGCTCCGGACAGCACAGCACCAACCGATCAGACAAGGACGAACACAGCGTGGTGGATCACTCCCCGACCGACGACTCCGGCGACTTCCGCATCGAGCACGACACGATGGGCGAGGTGCGGGTCCCCCGCGACGCCCTCTACGCCGCGCAGACCCAGCGGGCGGTCGAGAACTTCCCGATCTCCGGTGCGGCCCTCGAGCCTGCCCAGATCGCGGCCCTCGCCCGCATCAAGAAGGCGGCGGCGCTGGCCAACGCCGAGCTGGGCGTGCTCGACGCCGACATCGCCACGGCGATCGCCGACGCGGCCGACCTCGTCGTCGGGGGCGGCTACGACGCGCACTTCCCGATCGACGTGTACCAGACCGGCTCGGGCACGTCCTCGAACATGAACATGAACGAGGTGCTGGGCTCGCTGGCGACCACGGCCCTCGGCCGCACCGTGCACCCGAACGACCACGTCAACGCCTCGCAGTCCTCCAACGACGTGTTCCCCACCTCGGTCCACGTCGCCGTCACCGGCGCGCTCATCGAGTCGCTGATCCCCTCGCTCGAGCAGCTCGCCGAGTCGCTCGAGGTCAAGGCGGAGCAGTGGGCCGAGGTCGTCAAGGCCGGCCGCACCCACCTGATGGACGCCACCCCCGTCACGCTCGGCCAGGAGTTCGGCGGCTACGCCGCGCAGATCCGCCTCGGCATCGAGCGCGTGCAGTCGGCGCTCCCCCGCGTCGCCGAGGTCCCGCTCGGCGGCACCGCGGTCGGCACCGGGATCAACACCCCCGCCGGCTTCCCGCAGAAGGTCATCGCGCGCCTCGCGGAGGAGACGGGCCTTCCCGTCACCGAGGCCCGCAACCACTTCGAGGCCCAGGGCGCGCGGGACTCGCTGGTCGAGGCCTCCGGAGCGCTGCGCGTGCTCGCGGTGAGCCTGACCAAGATCAACAACGACCTCCGCTGGATGGGCTCCGGCCCCAACACCGGCCTCGGAGAGCTGCGGATCCCCGACCTCCAGCCCGGATCCTCGATCATGCCCGGCAAGGTGAACCCGGTGATCCCGGAGGCCGTCCTCATGGTCTGCGCGCGCGTGATCGGCAACGACGCCACCATCGCCTGGGCAGGCGCCTCGGGTGCCTTCGAGCTCAACGTCGCGATCCCCGTCATGGGGACGGCGCTGCTGGAGTCGATCCGCCTGCTCGCGAACTCCGCCGTGCTGCTCGCCGACAAGACCGTCGACGGCCTCGAGGCCGACGTCGAGCACGCCCGCGCCCTCGCCGAGTCCTCCCCCTCGATCGTCACCCCGCTCAACAAGGTGATCGGCTACGAGGCCGCCGCCAAGGTCGCGAAGAACTCGGTCGCCAAGGGGATCACCGTCCGCGAGTCGGTCGTGGACCTCGGCTTCGTCGAGCGCGGCGAGGTGACGGAGGAGCAGCTCGACAGCGCCCTCGACGTCATGTCGATGACCCACCCCGGCTGAGCCCGGCCCTCCGACGGCCCGTCCCTGCGCTCGGCGCGGAGGCGGGCCGTCAGACCACCAGCCAGAACCCTGCGAGCAGGAACGGTCCGAACGCGACCCGCCCGCGGACGCGCAGCACGAGCACCCACAGCCCTGCCACCGCGAAGCCGACAGCGGGCGCGGCGACGACGTGCTCGGGTCCGAGAGCCGCGAGCGGCGGTGCGAGGGCCGCCTGGAGCTTCACGTCGCCGAGGCCCAGCCCGCCCGCCGCATGCAGCACGCCCAGGCACAGCACCGTCGCGAGGACGGCGAGAAGCGTCCCCGCCGTGGGCGCGAGGACGGCTCCGACCACCAGCAGCGGGAGCGTGACCGCGTTCGGGAGCCGGTGCCCGCGCACGTCCGCCAGCACCAACGGCACGCTCGCGAGCGCCACCGGGACGAGGCCGGGCGCCCGACCCAGGTGCGGGGCCCCGATCAGGAGGAGCACCAGGGCGCCGAGGAGCAGGGCGGCCCGGTCGAGCAGAGATCCGCGGAGCATCCGCCGAGACTAGGGGGCACCGCCCTCGGGGCGTCGGAGTTCTCCACAGGGCGGCCCGCCGGTGTGCTCGGGCGGCGGCGGGTCTCTCCCCGGCCTCAGTCGCGCGGAGGCAGCGGTCCCAGCAGGAGCGACGCCCAGGCGCCGTGAGCCGACGCGTCGTCGGAGGGGTGGAACTGCCCGGCGAGCACGTCTCGGTAGAGGCGACCGAGCTCCGACCGGCGCTGGTACGCCGAGCCGCCCGCGATCCGGACGGCGCTCTCGACCACGCGGAGCGCTCCTTCCGTGGTGCGGATCTTCACCCCGACCAGCGAGGGGAACCAGCGCGCGCCGCGGTCGACGAGCGCGTCCACGTCGGCCGCCGCCGAGCGCAGGGGCGCCTCGAGCCCGTCGAGCAGCATCCCGGTCTCAGCCACCCGGTGCCGCACCTCGGGGTCCTCCGCCAGTGGCCGCCCTCCCGCCCGGAGGGAGGCCCGTCGGCGGACGGAGGCGACGGCGAGCTCGAGCGCGCGCTGCGCGACACCGAGGTAGACCGAGGAGATCAGCAGCTCGAAGGCCGCGAAGACGGCGAAGACGAAGGGGTCGGCGGTCGGTCCGACGGGCAGCGAGCGGATCATCCGCTCGGCCGGGACGACGACGCCGTCGAGCACCGTCGTGCGGCTCTGGGTCGCCCGCATGCCGAGCGTGTCCCAGTCGTCGCGGACCTCGAGCCCGGCGACCGGCGAGTCCGGGCGCTCACGGTGCACGAAGCCGTGCACGAGCCGCGGCTCCGACCCGCTGTCGTCGCGACCGAACACGCCGAGCCGCGTCCAGGCGGGCGCGAGGGAGGTGAAGACCTTCGTGCCGGTGAAGCGGTAGCCGCCGTCCCCGAGCGGCTCCGCCCGCGTCAGCGAATCCGAGAGCACCAGGTCGTTGCCCGCCTCGCTGTTGCCGAAGGCGAAGACGTGACCCGTCGCGGCGTCGACGAGGACCGAGCGGAGGGAGTCGTCGCCCCGCTCGAGCAGGATTCGCGCGATCCCGGTCCAGACCAGGTGCATGTTGACGGCGAGCGCGGTCGCGGGCGCGGCGGTCGCGAGGCGCGTCTGCTCGGCGGCCGCCTGCTCCAGGCCGAGGCCGGCACCGCCGAGCTCCTCGGGGACGAGCAGCGCCAGGTACCCGATCGAGCGCAGCTCCTCCAGGTCGTCCGCGCAGAACGCGTTGCGCTCGTCGTAGTCGGCCGCGCGGGTGCGGAAGCGCTCGAGGAGCGCGTCGTCGAGGATGCTCACCCGTCCACGCTACGCCCCGGTGCCCTGCAGGGACGCGCCCGGCCCGGGGATCCTCGGATCCCACGGACCGGACGCACAGCGAGCCCGTCAGGCGAGCTCGTTCGATTCCAGCATCTCGGTGACCAGAGCGGCGATCGCCGAGCGCTCGGAGCGGGTCAGCGTGACGTGCGCGAACAGCGGGTGGCCCTTCAGCGTCTCGATCACGGAGGCGACCCCGTCGTGCCGGCCGACCCGGAGGTTGTCGCGCTGCGCCACGTCGTGGGTCAGCACCACCCGGGAGTTCTGCCCGACCCGCGAGAGCACCGTGAGCAGGACGTTCCGCTCCAGCGACTGCGCCTCGTCGACGATCACGAACGCGTCGTGCAGCGAGCGCCCGCGGATGTGCGTGAGCGGCAGCACCTCGAGCATCCCGCGCTCGATCACCTCGTCGAGCACGTTCTGCGACACCAGCGCCCCGAGCGTGTCGAAGACCGCCTGCGCCCAGGGGTTCATCTTCTCGGCCGCGTCGCCGGGCAGGAAGCCGAGGTCCTGGCCGCCCACCGCGTAGAGCGGCCGGAAGACCATGATCTTCTTGTGCTGGCGCTTCTCCAGCACCGCCTCCAGGCCCGCGCAGAGCGCCAGCGCCGACTTGCCGGTGCCGGCCCTGCCGCCGAGCGAGACGATGCCGACCTCCGGGTCGAGCAGCAGGTCGATCGCGAGCCGCTGCTCCGCCGACCGCCCGTGCAGGCCGAACACGTCCTTGTCGCCGCGGACCAGCGTGATCTGCCGCTTGCCGGTGACCCTCGCGAGAGCGGAGCCGCGGTCGGAGTGGACGACGAGCCCGGTGTTGACCGGGATGTCGGCCACGACGTCCGTGAAGAGCCGCTCGCGGTCGTAGAGCTCGCTCATCGCGTCGCCGCCGAGCGTCACGTCGTCCATGCCGGTCCAGCCGGACTCGGGGGCCTGCTCGGCCAGGTACTCCTCCGCGGCGAGGCCGATGGAGGCGGCCTTCACGCGCATCGGCATGTCCTTGGACACGACGGTGACCGCGGCGCCCTCGCTCTGCAGGTTGAGCGCGACGGCGAGGATCCTCGCGTCGTTGTCGCCCATCTGGAGCCCGCTCGGCAGCACCGACATGTTCGAGTGGTTGAGCTCGACGCGGAGCGTGCCGCCGCGGCCGACGGCGATGGGGAAGTCGAGGCGCTCGTGCTGCACGCGCAGCTCGTCGAGGCGGCGCAGGGCCTGTCGGGCGAAGTAGCCGATCTCGGGATCGTTGCGCTTGCCCTCGAGCTCGCTGATGACCACGATCGGCAGCACGACGGCGTGCTCCGCGAACCGGAACATCGAGGAGGGATCCGACAGCAGCACCGAGGTGTCCAGGACGTAGGTGCGGAGGAGCTGATCGGCCGGATCCGAGGAGCCGTGCTGGACACGGCGGTGGACGCCGCCCTGCGTCCCGGTCTGCGGATCCATGCCCTGGGGAACTGTCACGACGACTCTCCACACTCCGGGGGCCGGAGCCCCCGGCTCATGTCCTCGAGCCGGCCTCATCGGTGCGTGTCGTGCACCGCGCAGTGTCCCTTCGGCGTCTGCGCGATGTCGAGCCGTACTTCTGTGGCCGTCTCGACCAGGCGCTGTACCTGATGACTCGAACCTAACCCGGCGAATGACATCCGTGTGCTTCTCACCGCTACGAATGTGTAACCAGTGTGTGAACGCGCGGAATCCGGCCTAGTAGTCGATGCTCGTGGCCGACGAGATCAGGGCGGCGCGGAGCAGCGCGAGGGTCTCGTCGGTGGTGCCGGCGTGCGCGCTGAAGCGGACGGTGCTCGGACGCAGGCGTGCGGTGACGCCGTGCGCTTCGAGGGAGGCTGCCAGCGGGGCCAGCTCCTCCGGCTCCGGCTCGACGACCACGATGCCGGCGCGCTCGTGCTCGCCGCGGGAGCCCACGACCGCCAGTCCGAACTCGTCCGCGAGGTCGACGATCGCGCTGACCCGCTCCGCCACGAGTGCGGCGATCGTCGACTGCCCGACTGCGGCGACCTCCTCCAGCGCCGACGCGAGCCGGGCCTGGGCGATCGGGTCCGGGTTGCTGATGCTGAAGGCGCGGGCGTCGCCGCGCGGCGGAGCCACCTCGTCCCACGGCTCCGCCTGCTCCGATCCCGTCCAGCCGGAGAGCACCGGGGTCAGCCGCGACAGCGCCCGCTCGCTGAGCGCGAGGAAGCCCGTCCCCCAGCCGGCGCGGAGCCACTTCTGGCCGCCGGTGACGACCACGTCCGCCAGCTCGTAGGGCGCGTCGACGACGCCGAAGCCCTGGATCGCGTCGAGGACGAGCATCCGGTCGCCGATCACGTCGCGGATCGCCGCGACGTCCGCGAGGTAGCCGGTGCGGGAGTCGACCAGGCTCACCGCGACGGTCGTCACGTCGTCCGTGAGCTGCTCGCGGACCGCCTCCGGCGTCACCCGTCCCTGCTCGGTCCGCAGCCAGCGGGGCTCCACCGAGCCGAGAGCCTGCGCCGAGCGCACCGCCGCGAACGGCAGGCTCGGGAACTCCGCGGCCGACAGCAGCACCGCGCCCGAGGCGCCGAACAGCGCGTGCAGGAGGCCGGTCGAGGTGTTGGGCTGGAAGACGACGCGGTCGGCGGGGACGCGCACGAGCGCCGCCGCCGCCTCCCGGACGCGCTCGTCCTGCCGGAACAGCTCGTCGAGGGTGCCGCTGCGCGCGCGCACCAGCAGCTCGACGGCCGCCTCCTGCTCGGCGGCGACGGTCGCCGAGAGCGGGCCCACCCGGCCGAAGTCGAGGTACCCGGTCTCCTCGCCGAAACCGGCGAGGTAGTCCTCGGTCGTGGTGGAGGTGGCCTCGTTCGAGCTCATGCCGGCCCTTCCGGTCGGTGGTGCGGCAGGAGCCGCGAGGTCAGCTGCCGAAGCGGCGGTGCCGTCCGGCGTAATCGCGGAGCGCGCGGAGGAAGTCGACCTCGCGGATGTCGGGGCCGAGCGCCTCCATGAAGTAGAACTCGCTGTGCGCGCTCTGCCAGAGCATGAAGTCGGAGAGGCGCTGCTCCCCCGAGGTGCGGATGACCAGATCGGGGTCGGGCTGCCCGCTGGTGTACAGGTGCTCGCCGATGAGCTCCGGGGTCAGCAGGCCCGCGACGTCCTCGATGGAGGAGCCGCGCTTGCCGTGCTCCTCCAGGATGCTCCGCACGGCCTGGGCGATCTCGTGCCGCCCGCCGTAGCCGACCGCGAGATTGACGTGCAGGCCCGTGTGGGAGGCGGTGCGCGCCTCCGCCGTGTCGAGCGCGGCCACGAGCGAGGGCGGGAGGCCCTCGTCGGAGCCGACGTGCTGCACGCGCCAGTCGGGCTGCTGGGAGACCTCCTCGGCGAGGTCGGCGATGATCGCGATCAGCTCGGTCAGCTCGCTGCTGTCGCGGCCGACGAGGTTGTCCTGCGAGAGCAGGTAGAGGGTGACGTGGCGCACGCCGAGCTCGTCGCACCACTGCAGGAACTCGTGCACCTTGGCGGCGCCGGCCCGGTGGCCGTGCGCGGCGGTCTCGAGGGCCCGCTGCCGCGCCCAGCGCCGGTTGCCGTCGATGATCATCGCGACGTGGTTCGGCAGGGAGTCGGGGGGAAGGCTCGAGCGGAGGCGCTTCTTGTAGACGCCGTAGAGGAGGTCCCTTCCCACAGGCAGTCTCGGCTTCGGCACAGTGACACGGTAGTCGACCCGGGGCGCTCCTCGAAGCCCGGCGGCGCTCGGCGTCGGCCCGGGACGGCGTCGTAGTCTGTCCGGCATGAGCCAGCGGCCGACGCCTCCCCCGTCCGATCCCCGCGCCCGCACCGCCCGCGGCGGAGACGCCGTCGGAGCGGACGGCCCGGACCTGCCCGCCCTCCCCCTCGTCGAGGACGCGATCGAGCACGACTCCTCGGCGGAGGTCCGGCCCACCTGGCGCGGCTGGATCCACGCCGGCCTCTTCCCGCTCGCGATCGTCGCCGGAGTGGTGCTGATCGTGGTCGCGGAGGGGACCGCGGCGAAGTGGGCGGCCGCGGTGTTCGCGACCACGTCGCTCCTGCTCTTCGGCAACTCCGCTCTGTACCACCGCTTCGACTGGAAGCCGCGGACGAAGATGATCCTCAAGCGGATCGACCACGCCAACATCTTCCTGCTGATCGCCGGCACCTACACGCCGCTGGCCGTGCTCGCCCTGCCGCCCGCGCAGGGCACGCTCCTGCTGGTCCTGGTCTGGGCGGGGGCGCTGCTCGGGATCGGCTTCCGCGTCTTCTGGATCGGCGCGCCGCGCTGGCTCTACGTGCCGCTCTACCTGCTGCTGGGCTGGGCGGCCGTGATGTACCTCGGTCCGCTCTTCGAGGCCAGCGCGACGATGATGGTGCTCGTCCTCGTCGGCGGGCTCTGCTACTCCGCGGGCGCCGTCATCTACGGGATCAAGAAGCCCAACCCGGTCCCGGGCGTCTTCGGCTTCCACGAGATCTTCCACGCGCTCACTGCCGTGGCGTTCCTCTGCCACTGGACGGCGGCGCTGATCGTCTCGCTCCACCCCGCCTACAACGCCTAGCGGGGCCCGGGCCCACCGGTGCGGGCCGGGCTCAGCCCTCGCTGCGCTCCGCCTCCTCGGCGTCGAGCCGCTCCTTCACCTGGGCGGTGTAGGTGGTGCGCCGCACGCGCCGGACCATGTCGAGCGCGAGGAGGACGGCGGCCAGAGCGATCACGAGCATCGTGATGAAGCCGAAGAGGCCCGGCGTGACCGTGTCCTCGTTGAACTCGGGACCCGGGGTCGGCACCGTCGTGGAGGCGAGGACGACGGCGCGCTGGGCGCCCTCGAGCAGCCCGGCGATCACGCGCGCACCTCGTCGGCGACGACGACGCCGGAGCCGTCGGGCTCCGGGGACACCGGGGCGTCCCCCGAGGGCTCGGGGTCGGGAGCGATCGGCGGGACGACCGCGGTCGGGCCCGGGGCGAGCTCGGCCAGGTCGAGACCGGCGAAGAGATCCGTCTCGGGCGTCGGCGCGTCGACCCGGCTCTCGACGAGCTGGAAGTCGTCGGTCGGCCAGGCGGCGTCGATCGCCTCGTGCGGGAGGAAGAAGAAGGCGTTGTCCGGAGCGACCTGGCTGGCGTGGGCCAGCAGGGCCGCATCGCGCCGATCGTGGAAGCCGGAGATCACGACCCGCGTGGTCGCGAGGTACGGGGTGTCCTCGTTCCAGCGCTTCATCTCCTCGAAGACCGACAGGCGCGGGTCCTCCGGGTCGATCGAGCGCAGGTGCTCGGCGATCGCCCGCAGCTTCTGGCCGCTGAAGACGCGGTCGTAGTACAGCTTCGAGATCGACCACGGAGCGCCCGTGCCCCGGTACTCCTCGGCGAGGCCCGCCGCGCGGTACGCCTCGACGGCGACCTGGTGGGCGCGGATGTGGTCGGGGTGCGGGTAGCCGCCGTTCTCGTCGTAGCTGATGATCACGTGCGGCCGGAACCGGCGGACCAGGCGCACGAGCGGAGCGGCGGCCGTGGCGAGCGGCAGGCCCGCGAACGACGCGGCGTCGACCTTCCCGTCCTCGGGCATGCCGGAGTCGACGAAGCCGAGCCAGGCGTGCTCGACGCCGAGCGCCTCGCGAGCGGCCGCCATCTCGTACCGGCGGAGGCCGCCGATGTCGCGCTCGGCGTGCGCGCGGGCCTCGAGGCCCTCGTTCAGCACGGAGCCGGCCTCGCCTCCGGTGCAGGAGACCACCATGACCTCGGCGCCTCGCGAGGCGTAGGCGGCCAGCGTCGCCGCGCCCTTGCTCGACTCGTCGTCAGGATGGGCGTGCACGGCGAGGAGGCGCGGAGTGTCCCGCACCTCCGAATCGACGGAGACCTCGACGGCCTGGGACACGATCGCTCGATTCCTCGGGGTTTAATGGGATCGGCGCTCCCGTCCGCGAAGGACGCGCGCCACCCGTCCAGAGTAGACGCATCACCCAGGGAGTTCCGTGGCCGCCCGCACGTCCGAGAGCGTCGAGGGAGCCGCCGCGCCCGCACTCGATCCGGACGCGGTCCGCGCCGCCGGACCCCTCGCCACCCGCTACGGCCGCACGACTCGCACCCGCCGCGGGAACCGCTGGCTCTTCGGCGGCGTCGCGCTCGCCTTCGTCGCCGTCTTCGCCGCCTGGGTCGTCTGGGCCGGACTCGACGGAGCACGCGGCGGAGTGGACGTCCAGGACACCGCGCACCAGGTCGTCGACGACCGCACCGTCACCGTCTCCTTCGACCTCACCGCGCCCGTCGGCCGCGAGGTCGCCTGCGCGGTCCAGGCCCTCAACGAGCAGTCCGCCGTGGTCGGCTGGCTGGTCGTGGAGTACCCCGCCTCGACGGAGCGCTTCCGCTCCTACACGGAGACCGTCCGCACCACCGAGCTCGCGAACACAGGTTTGATCTCCTCCTGCTGGCTCCCGTAGGCTTGCCCGAAGCCCTGACGGACTCGTCGGGGCCTCGCCATTCCCACCGCCGCCTGACGCCGGCCGTCCCCACCGCCGGACGCGGACACCTCCGCACGGTGCTGCCGGGCGCCGCGAGCGCGGCCCGCAGAGCAGGAGCCCACCATGGCCGACCAGTCACAGGTGACCTGGATGACCCAGGAGTCGTACGACCGCCTCGAGGCGGAGCTCACCGAGCTGTCCACCAACGGACGCGAGGAGATCGCCAAGCGCATCGAGGTCGCCCGCGAGGAGGGCGACCTGAAGGAGAACGGCGGCTACCACGCCGCGAAGGACGAGCAGGGCAAGATCGAGGCCCGCATCCGCCAGCTGACCTCCCTCCTCCGCGAAGCCGAGATCGGCACGCCCCCCGAGAGCCACGGAGTCGTCGAGGCCGGCACCATCATCACCGCCGAGATCGCCGGCGACGAGTCCCGCTTCCTCCTCGGCAACCGCGAGATGGCGGGCGAGAGCGACCTCGACGTCTACAGCCCCCAGAGCCCCCTCGGATCGGCGATCATGGGCCTGAACGTCGGCGACACCGCCCGCTTCACGGCACCCAACGGGCGGGAGATCGAGGTCCGCGTCGCCAACGTCGAGACCTGGTCCGGCCACTGATCGCACGTCGCGGCGCTCTCCGCGGCGTTGTCGTCGGGCGCGATACCGCCGGTATCGCTTCCTCCTCCGCCTTGCGGAGAACGCCGCGACGCACGATCAGCCCTCTCCAGACGGGGGGGCGTCGGCTTCGCGGCGACAGCGTCGGGCGCGACACCGCCGGTACCGGCTTCCTCCTCCGCCCTGCGGAGAACGCCGCGACACACGATCAGCCCTCTCCAGACGGGGGGGCGCCGGCTTCGCGGCGACAGCGTCGGGCGCGACACCGCCGGTACCGCTTCCTCCTCCGCCTTGCGGAGAACGCCGCGACACACGATCAGCCCTCTCCAGACGGGGGGGCGCCGGCTTCGCGGCGACAGCGTCGGGCGCGACACCGCCGGTACCGCTTCCT
>NZ_PSVI01000045.1:0-2558 GCF_002931415.1 Rathayibacter sp. AY1E8 | reverse complement strand
CTTGCGGAGAACGCCGCGACACACGATCAGCCCTCTCCAGACGGGGGGGCGCCGGCTTCGCGGCGACAGCGTCGGGCGCGACACCGCCGGTACCGCTTCCTCCTCCGCCTTGCGGAGAACGCCGCGACGCACGATCAGCCCTCTCCGAACGGGCGCGCCGCGCCGGTTTCGCGGCGACGGCGAGGGCGCGAGATCGCCGGTACCGGCTTTGTCCTCCGCTCTGCGGAGAACACCGCGGCGCCCACAGGCGGTCAGTTGCGGGAGATGCGGGGGGCGTAGCCGGCGTCGGTGAGGACCTGGATGACGCGGTCGGCGTGCTCGGGGCCGCGGGTCTCGACGCTGATCTCGATCTCGACCTCGCTGATCTGCAGGCCCCGGCCGTGCCGGGTGTGCAGCACCTCGACCACGTTCGCGTTCGCCTCCGAGATGAGCTCCGCGATGCGCGACAGCTGCCCCGGACGATCCGGCAGCCCGATGCTCATCTTGAGGTAGCGCTCCGACGCGGCCAGGCCCCGGCTGATCACCCGCTCCATCATCAGCGGATCGATGTTGCCGCCCGACAGGATGACCGCGGTCGCTCCGGCGTCGCGGATCTTCCCCGTCAGGATCGCCGCGATGCCCACCGCGCCCGCGGGCTCCACCACGAGCTTCGCCCGCTCCAGCAGCACCAGCAGAGCCCGGGCGATGTCGTCGTCCTCGACGGTGACGACCTCGTCCACCATCTCGCGGACGATCGCGAAGTTCAGCTGCCCCGGCTTCGCCACGGCGATGCCGTCGGCGATCGTCGGAGAGATCGTGATCGCGGTCGGCTCGCCGCTCGCGAGCGAGAGCGGGTACGGCGCCGCGTTGGCCGCCTGCACGCCGATGACGCGGAGCGTGCGCCCCTCCTCGGCCGCCTTCTGCTTGGCCGCCGATGCGACCCCGGCGATGAGGCCGCCCCCGCCGATGGGCACCACGATGGTCTCGACGGCGGGGGCCTGCTCGAGGATCTCGAGGCCGACCGTGCCCTGCCCGGTGATCACGTCGGGGTGGTCGTAGGGAGGAACGAAGACCGCGCCGGTGCGCTCGGCGAACTCCGCCGCCGCCGCGAGCGCCTCGTTGAAGATGTGCCCGCTCAGCACCACGTCCGCGCCGTAGTCGCGGGTGGCCGCGAGCTTGGGCAGCGCGACGCCGATCGGCATGAAGATCGTGGCCTTGATCCCCAGCTCCCGCGCCGCGTAGGCGACGCCCTGCGCGTGGTTGCCGGCCGAGGCCGCCACGACTCCGCGGGCCCGCTCCTCCGGGGTGAGCCGCGACATCCGGAACACGGCTCCGCGAATCTTGTAGGAGCCGGTGCGCTGGAGGTTCTCGCACTTGAGGAACACGGGCGAGCCGAGGACCTGCGCGAGGAAGGTGCTCGTCTCCATGGGGGTGGCGGCGATGACGGGGGCGAGGACGGCGCGGGCCGCCTCGAACTCGTGGAGGGCGGGTCCGACGACGCGGCTAGTCTGCATGCTCTGCGGCAACTCTCTCGGGGGTTCGGGTCGGCGAGCGCCAGGCTCCGCTCGCGACGTACTTGACCATGACGTTGAGCGTGGCCACGACGGGCACCGCGAAGAAGGCGCCGGCGATGCCGCCGATGATCGAGCCTCCTGCCACCGCGAGCACGACGGCCAGCGGGTGGACCTTGACCGCCGACCCCATGATCAGCGGCTGGAGGATGTGGCCCTCGAGCTGCTGCACCGCGAGGACGACGATCAGCAGGAAGAGCGCGATCAGCGGTCCGTTGTAGACCAGCGCGATGAAGACGGCCAGCGCCCCGGTCACCACGGCGCCGATGACCGGCACGAAGGAGCCGAGGAAGACGAGCACGCCGATCGGGATGGCCAGCGGGACGCCGAGGAGGAAGGAGCCGAGGCCGATGCCGACCGCGTCGACGAAGGCGACCAGGATCTGCACCTTCACGAAGTTGGTCAGCGTCACCCACCCCGCGCGGCCGGCGCCGTCGACGGCTCCGCGGGCGCGGCGCGGGAAGAGGCGGACGACCCAGCTCCAGATGTTCGGCCCGTCGATGAGGATGAACAGCGTCGAGAAGAGGGTGAGCAGCACGCCCGTCAGCAGGTGGCCGACGGTCGAGCCGACGCTGAGCGCGCCGCTGACCAGCATCCCCGAGTCCTGCTGCAGGGCCGTGAGGGCCTGCTGCGCGTACTGGTTGATGTCGGTCTCGGTGAGGTGGAGCGGCGACTCGAGGAGGAAGGCCTTGAAGTCGTCGTAGGACTGCACCGTCTGCCGGCTGAGGTCGTCGAAGCCGGAGTAGACCTGGGTGACGACGAGGAAGAGGAGCCCGCCGATCACCACGACGATCCCCAGCTCCGCCAGGACGACGGCGGCCCACTTGGGCCAGCGGTGGCGCTGGAGGAAGCTCGAGAACGGCACCAGGAGGGCGGCGATCACGATCGCGAGCAGGAGCGGGATGACGATCAGCCGCAGCTCGATGACGAGCAGCACCAGCACCGCGAGCGCCGCGACCACGACGAGGACGCGCCAGGCCCAGGCGCCGGCGATGCGCATCCCGTCGC
>NZ_PSVI01000044.1:0-30089 GCF_002931415.1 Rathayibacter sp. AY1E8 | reverse complement strand
AGCCGGTCGATCCTCGCGGGAGCGCCCCGGATCGAGCAGTGCAGCCTCGGCTGCGTACAGCCGTCGTGGTCAGCCTGCGCATCCGGCGGCCGGGACCGCGATCGGCGCGGCAGCCCGTCCCACCGTCCTCCCCGGAGACGCGGGGATACCCGCCGTTCACCGGAGCGTTGCACGGCCGCACTAGCGTCCCTCCGTGCCCGACATCGCCGATGACGCCCTCCGTCCCACTCCCGAGCTGCTCCGCACGCTCACGCCCGCCGACGCGCGGGACCTCGTCGTGCTGGACGAGGACGACGACGATCCGGTGCTCCTGCGCCGCGACGGCACGCAGATCGACACCTGGCGCGAGGGCTACCCCTACGACGAGCGGATGTCGCGCGAGGAGTACGAGGCGGGCAAGCGCCTCCTCCAGATCGAACTGCTGAAGCTGCAGAACTGGATCAAGAAGCACGGGCGCCGGCTCGTGGTCGTGTTCGAGGGGCGCGACGCCGCGGGCAAGGGCGGCACCATCAAGCGCTTCACCGAGCACCTCAACCCGCGCGGAGCCCGCGTGGTCGCGCTCGAGAAGCCGACCGAGCGCGAGGCCGGTCAGTGGTACTTCCAGCGCTACGTCTCGCACCTGCCGGCCGCCGGCGAGATCGTCCTCTTCGACCGCTCCTGGTACAACCGGGCCGGCGTGGAGCGCGTGATGGGCTTCTGCACCCCGGCGCAGTACGACGAGTTCATCCGCCAGACGCCGCTGTTCGAGCGGATGCTCGTCGGCGACGGCATCGACCTGGTGAAGCTGTGGTTCTCGGTCTCGGCGGAGGAGCAGCGCACCCGGTTCACGATCCGCATGATCGACCCCGTGCGCCAGTGGAAGCTCTCGCCGATGGACCTCGCCTCGCTCGACAAGTGGGGCGACTACACCGCGGCCAAGGAGGCGATGATGGCGGCGACCGACACCGCCGACGCTCCCTGGACCATCGTGAAGAGCAACGACAAGAAGCGCGCCCGGCTCGAGGCCATGCGCTATGTCCTGAGCCTCTACGACTACGACGGACGCGACGAGGAGGTCGTGGGCCCGCTGGGTCCGGACCCGCTGATCGTCGGATCGGCCGCGGACGTGTACGAGCGCGGCGAGCACGCCGCGACGAGCTGACCGGGGGGACGGACATGGGGGAGTCGGGGATCGGCGCGGAGCTGCCGGGGGTGCACCTGCGCTGGCTGGCGCTCGACGAGCAGACGCTGGACGCCGAGCGGCTGCTGCCGCTGCTGAGCGACGAGGAGCGCGAGCGCTACGCCGGCACGGTCGCCGCGTCGGCGGCCGAGCGCTTCGTCTTCGGGCGGGTGCTCCTGCGGATGCTCGCGGCCGAGCTCACGGGGACGCGCGCGTCGGAGGTCCGGGTCGTCGCCTGCTGCCCGCGCTGCGGGGGCGCGCACGGCCGGCCGCGGCTGGAGGGACGCGGGATCGCGCTCGAGCTGCTGTCGGTGAGCATCGCGCACTGCTCGGGCGCCGTCGTGGTCGCGGCGAGCAGCGCCGGTGCGGTCGGCGTCGATGTGGAGCCGACGCTGGGCACGCCCGAGCGCGGGGAGCGGATCACGCGCATCGCCGGGGCGCCCTTCGCCACGGGCGGGATGCGCCCCGCCGACCCCGTCCTGCACTGGACCCGGATCGAGGCCGCGCTGAAGGCGGACGGCCGCGGGCTCGAGCTCGACCCGCGCCGGGTGCACGTGCACGAGTCGCACCACGCGGCGGAGGCGCGGATCGACGGCGTCCGCTTCCGGCTGGCCGAGCCGCAGCTGGACCCCGCGCTGCGGGTCAGCGTCGCCCTCGGGCCGATGGGGGACGCGGGCGCCGGGCCCATCATCGGCTGGCGGCGCGAGCACGGCGACGCGCTCGCGGACTCGCTGGTGTCAGCGCCGGGACGGTAGCGGCGGCAGCTCCTCGTCGAGGAGCCAGGTGTCGAGCAGGTCGTCCACGCCCTCGCCGAGGACCTCGGTGCAGAGCTCGCGGAACTCCTCGTCGGTGACGGCGGCGGAGGCGTAGCGGGACGTCCACTCCCGCAGTAGCCGGAGGAAGGGCTCGTCGCCGACGGTGAGCCGCAGCGCGTGCAGGGTGAGCGCGCCGCGCTTGTAGACGCGGTCGTCGAAGAGTGCGACCGGCCCCGGATCGGCGAGCACGAGATCCTGCGCCGCAGCCCGCAGCACCGCGTGGTGGCGGCGGGCGCAGGCGTCGGCGGTGGCGCGGCCCGACTCCTCCGACCACAGCCACTCCGCGTAGCAGGCGAACCCCTCGTTGAGCCAGATGTGGCGCCACCGGGCGATGCCCACGCTGTTGCCGAACCACTGGTGCGCGAGCTCGTGAGCGATGAGGCGCTCCGAGCCGCCGCGGCCGTCGGCGTGGTTGGCGCCGAACACCGCCATCGCCTGCGCCTCGAGCGGGATCTCCAGCTCGTCCGCCGTGACGACGACGCAGTAGCGGGCGAAGGGGTAGGGCCCGAACAGCCGCGTGAACAGGGCGAGCATGCGCTCGAGCGGAGCGAAGTCGTGCGCGACCCGAGCGGCCAGGGCGGCGGGGCGGGCGAGGGTCACCGCGACCCCGGCGAGCACGCGCTCCTCGATCGCGTAGCGGCCGATCTGCACCGAGGCGAGGTACGCGGCGCTGGGCTCGCGCTGCTCGTAGAGCCAGGTGCGGCGGCCGGAGCGGGCGCTCGAGTCGACGAGCACCCCGTTCGCGAGCACGGCGTAGCCCTCCTCGGCGGTGACGCGCAGGCGGTACGGAGCCTTCTCGGCGACGTCGTCGTTGCAGGGGAACCAGGTGGAGGAGCCGGAGGGCTGCGAGGCGACGAGCACCCCGTCCTCCAGCTCCTCCCAGCCGAGCTCGCCCCAGTGGCTGGCGCGGGGGGCGGGGTGGCCGCTGTACTCGATCTCGACGTCGACGCTCTCGCCGGCGGCCAGCGGCTCGGCGGGGGACACCCGCAGCTTGTGCGGCGCCTGCTCGTGGCGGGCGCGGCGTCCGTCGATCCGGACACGGGCCACGCGGAGCCGGGAGAGGTCGAGGGAGAACCGCCGGAGCGGCTGCAGCGCGACGATCCGCAGCACGGCCCGGCCGGCCAGGCGGTTGGAGGCGACGCGGTAGTCGAGGTCGAGGTCGTAGGCCTCGACGCGGTAGCCGGTGTTCCCGATGCCGGGGACGTAGGGGTCGCCGGCGGTCTCGAGCCCGGTCAGCGCGGGGCTCACGCGACGGGCGCGTGGTAGTCGGCGACGCGCACCTCGCGCCACGGGCCGATCGGGTTGCCGCTCCAGCGGCTGCCCGCGGGCACGAGCTCCCCCCGCATGACGAGCGAGGCCGGGCCGACCGTGCCGTGCTCGGCGATCCGCGCGGCGGGGAGGATCACGCTGTGCGGGCCCAGGGTGGCGCCGGCGTCGAGGCTCACGAGATCCATGCTCATGATTCGATCATGGAACAGGTGCGTCTGCACGACGCAGCCCCGGTTCACGGTCGCTCCGTCGCCGAGCGAGATCAGATCGGCCTCGGGGAGCCAGTAGCTCTCGCACCAGACGCCGCGTCCGATCCGGGCGCCGAGGCTCCGCAGCCACCAGACCAGCGCCGGAGTGCCCGCGGCGGCGTGGGCGAACCAGGGCGCGGCGACCATCTCGGTGAAGGCGTCGGCCAGCTCGCTCCGCCAGACGAACGAGGACCACAGCGGCTGCTCGCTCGGCTCGACCCGCTGGATCAGGATCCACTTCGCGGCGGTGGAGACGGCCGCGGCGACCGCCCCGGCGGCCAGCAGCACGACGCCTCCCACGAGCGCGGCGAGCACCGCCCCGAGCGTCTGGATCAGCGCGAGCAGTCCGGCGACCACGCCGAGGCCGATCGCGACCGAGACGACCACCGGGACGAAGCGGCCGAGCTCCCACGCGATGCGGGCCGCGCGGAGTCGGCGGGCCGGGCGGAAGGTGCGCGCCGACTCCGCCTCGACGACGGTGCGCCGCAGCCGCACGGGCGGTGAGCCGAGCCACGACGAGCCCGCCTTCGACTTCCGGGGCGCGGAGGAGAGGACGGCGACGAGTCCGCCGGCGGGCACGGTGTGACCGGGAGCGGCCATGCCGGAGTTGCCGAGGAACGCGCGCTCGCCGATCTCGGCGCGGGCGAGCCGCATCCAGCCGCCGCCGAGCGCGTAGGAGGCGACGAGCGTGTCGTCGGCGAGGAACGCGCCGTCGCGGATGGTCGTCATCGCGGGCAGGAGCAGCACCGTCGAGGCCTCGACGTCGCGTCCGACCTTCGCGCCGAGGAGCCGCAGCCAGACCGGGGTGAACAGGCCCGAGTAGAGCGGGAAGAGCAGGACCCGCGCGGAGTCGAGCAGCCGCTCCGTCGACCAGACCTGCCAGCCGATCCGACCGCGCACGGGGTGGGTGCCCGGCTCGACGCCCCGGCCGAGCAGGCGCACCAGGACGACGACGAGGGCGGCGAGGACGACTCCGGAGACGGCGACGGCGGGCACGAGGGCGGCGAGAGCGGGCCCGAGCGCGGCGCCGAGGCCGGCCGAGCCGCGCACGGCGGCGGCCACGACGGCGAGCCCGGCCGCGAGGGCGAGGACCGGGACCGCTGCGAGGCCGACCGCGGACGCTCCGTACGCCCAGACCCAGCCCGGGCGGCGCGCCGGGCGCTCCGAGGGGAACCCGGCGTTCGCCCTGCCGAGCCGCTGGGCGGGGGATCCTCCCCAGCGCTGCCCGGCCGGCACCCGCCCGAAGACGGCCGATCCCGGCTCGATCTGCGCGTGCTTGCCGATCCGGGCGCCGGGGAGGAGCGTGCTGCGCGCGCCCACCGTGCTGCCCGCGCCGACCCGGACGGCGCCGACGCGCAGGACGTCGCCGTCGATCCAGTAGCCGGAGAGGTCGACCTCGGGCTCGATCGCGGCGCCGCGCCCGAGCGTGAGCATCCCGGTCAGAGGAGGGAGGGAGTGCAGGTCGACGTCGTCGGCGATGCGGGCACCGAGCGCGCGGGCGTAGTAGGCGACCCAGGGCGCGCCCGCCAGGCTCACGGCCTTGAGCTGGAACGCGATCTGCTCCGCCAGCCAGAGCCGGAGGTGCACGCTCCCGCCGCGCGGGTGGTCTCCGGCTCGGATCCCGCGCAGCAGGGTGCGCGCGGCGAGGACGGTGAGCCCCATCCGCCCGAACGGCGTGAGGAAGAGCGCGAACGCGGGGATCAGCGCGGCGAGCGGAGCGGTGGGCAGCCAGCCGAACCCCGGCACCAGGTCGAGCACCGCGGTGACGCTGAGGATCGCAGTGATCCAGCGGGCGCTGCCGAGCACGAGCAGTGGTGCGCCGAGGAGGGTCTGCAGCACGCGCATCCTGAGGGGGACCGGCGCGATGCGGTGAGCGGACACCTCCGCAGTGCCGGTCGAGCGGCTCTGGATCTCGGCGGCCATCGCCGCGAGACGCGGGTGGGCGTAGACGTCGGCGACCGTGAACTCGGGGTCGCGCTCGCGGATCCGCGCGACCAGCTGGGCGGCGGCGAGGGAGCCGCCGCCGAGGTCGAAGAAGTTCGCCCGCTCGTCGACCGGCACGCCGAGCACGTCGCGCCAGAGGGCGGCGAGCCACGCCTCCTCGGGGTCGAGGGAGGCGTCCTCGGTCGTGCCCACGGCGAGCGGCCAGGGGAGTGCGGCGCGGTCGACCTTGCCGGAGACGCGGGTCGGCAGCTCCTCGACCACGGCCAGCAGCGGCACGAGGGATGCGGGCAGCTCCTCACGCAGGCGGGCGAGCGCCGCGTCGCGGTCGAGCTCCCGGCCGCCGGCGAGGGCCAGGTAGCCGACGAGGACCTGGTTGCCGGCCGCCGTGGTGCGGACCGCGGCCGCCGCCCCCGAGACTCCGGGGAGCGCCTGCAGCGCCGCCTCGACCTCGCCGAGCTCGATCCGCCGACCGCCGAGCTTCACCTGGTCGTCCGCGCGCCCCTGGAAGACGAGGCCGGCGCTCTCGAAGCGCACCAGGTCGCCGGAGCGGTAGGCCCGCTCCCAGCCCAGGAGCGGTGCCGGCGCGTACTTCTCGGCGTCCTTGACCGGGTCGAGGTAGCGCGCGAGCCCGACCCCGCCGATGACCAGCTCGCCGACCTCGCCCTCGCCGACCCGCTGTCCGTCCGCGTCCACGACGGCGAGCCGCCAGCCGTCCAGCGGCAGCCCGATGCGCACCGGGGGAGGCCCGCCGAGGGGCGCGGCGCAGGCGACGACGGTGGCCTCGGTCGGCCCGTAGGTGTTCCAGACCTCGCGGCCCTCGACGGCCAGGCGCTCGCCGAGCTCCGGCGGGCACGCCTCGCCGCCGAAGATCAGCAGGCGGACGTTCTCGAGCGACTCCGCGGGCCAGAGCGCCGCGAGGGTCGGCACGGTCGAGACCACGGTGATGCCGTGCGTGGTCAGCCAGGGGCCGAGGTCCATGCCGCTGCGGACCAGCGAGCGGGGAGCGGGGACGAGACAGGCGCCGTGCCGCCAGGCGAGCCACATCTCCTCGCAGGACGCGTCGAACGCGACCGAGAGACCGGCCAGCACCCGGTCCCCGGGGCCGAGCGGCTCCGCCTGGAGGAACAGGCGCGCCTCGGCGTCGACGAAGGCGGCGGCGGAGCGGTGGCTGACCGCCACTCCCTTGGGGGTTCCGGTGGAGCCGGAGGTGAAGATGATCCAGGCGTCGTCCTCGAGCGAGGGCGGCTGCAGCAGCGGGATCGACGCCGTGCTCGGGTGCGGCGCGCTCGCGGTGAACAGGCGTGCGGCCGGCTCGTCGGCGCCGGTGCGCTCGAAGCGGCCGGAGCCGGTGATCACGCCGCGGACGGCGGCCTCGCCGAAGACGAGGCGCGCCCGCTCCTCGGGGTCGTCCGCGTCCACCGGGACGTACGCGGCTCCCGCGGCGAGGACGGCCAGGATCGCGAGGTAGAGCTCGCGGGAGCCGCTGGGCATGCGGATCCCGACGCGGTCGCCGCGTCGGACCCCGGCGGCGGTGAGCTCGCCCGCGAGCTGCACCGTGCGGGCCAGCAGCTCCCGGTAGCTGAGCGCGCCGGCCGGGTCCTCCAGGGCGGAGGCGTCCGGGTGGCGCTCCGCGGTGTCGCGGAGGACGTCGACCAGCGTGCGGGGAGGCGGGGTGGCCGCTCCGGCGTCGAGCACGTCCTGGGGGCCGGCCGTCTCGGTCACGTCTCGTCTCCGTCCCGGCCGCGCGATCGGGAGCGCGGCGGCCGGGGCGACACCGTAGGGAGGCGGGGTGACGCGGAGGTGAACAGGCGGGGTCGGCCCGCCCGGCTCAGTGCGCCATCGGGAGCGGCGCGTCCGACTCCGCCGGGCGGCGGACGAAGAACGCGGCCACGATCGCGACCGTCGCGATCGACGCGCCCCACAGGAACGCGGAGTGGATGCCGCCGGCGTAGGAGGCGACCTCGTCGGCTCCGCCCTGCGCGAGCTCCGCCGACCGGATCGAGAGGACGGTGACGAACAGCGCCGTGCCCGCCGCGCCGCCCAGCTGCTGCACGGTGCCGATGATCGCGCTGCCGTGCGAGTAGAGCGAGGGGCGCACCGAGCCGAGGCCGGCGGTGAACAGCGGCGTGAAGACGAAGGCGAGGCCCAGGCTGAGGGTGACGTGCAGCGAGAGGACGAACCAGGGCGACGAGTCCGCCGCGAGCAGGGTGTACCCCCACAGTGCGCCGGCGACGACGATCGAGCCGGGCACGAGCAGCACGCGCGGGCCGAAGCGGTCGTAGCCGCGGCCGACGAACGGCGCGAGCAGGCCCATCAGCAGGCCGCCGGGGAGCAGGAGCAGCCCGGTCTCCAGCGGAGTCAGGCCCAGCACGTTCTGCGTGTAGAGGGGCAGCAGGATCAGCGTGCCGAAGAGCGCCGACATGCTGACCGCCATCATCGCGATGACGATGGTGAAGTTCGCGGAGGAGAAGGTCCGGAGGTCCAGCAGGGCCCGGTCGGTGCGCTGCAGCAGCAGCTGGCGCGCGATGAAGCCCGCGAGGCCGAGGCCCGCGACGACGAACGGGATCCACGGCGCGACGACAGCGCCTCCGCCCTCGCCGAGGCTCGACAGTCCGTAGACGAGGCCGCCGAAGCCGAAGACCGAGAGGACCACCGAGAGCGAGTCGATCGGGATGGAGCGGGGCTCGGTGACATTCTCGACCTTGCGCAGGCCCAGGAGCAGCGCGCCGATCGCGATCGGCAGCACGATCCAGAACATCCAGCGCCAGCCGAGGAAGTTGAGGATGACGCCCGAGATCGTCGGTCCGACGGCCGGAGCCACCGAGATGACGATCGAGATGTTGCCCATCATCCGGCCGCGGATCGCCGGGGGTACCAGCGTCATCACGGTCGTCATCAGCAGCGGCATCATGATGGCCGTGCCGCCGGCCTGCACCACGCGGGCCGCCAGGAGGACCGCGAAGGTCGGGGCGAGCGCGGCGGTGAGGGTGCCGAGGCTGAAGAGGATCATCGCGGCGGCGAAGAGCGTGCGGGTGTGCAGCCGCTGGATCAGGTAGCCCGTGATCGGGATGACGACGGCCATCGTGAGCATGAAGGCGGTCGAGAGCCACTGGCCCACGTGCGCCTCGACGTCGAAGTCGCGCATGAGGTCGGGCAGCGCCACGCTCATGATCGTCTCGTTGAGGATCACGACGAACGCCGACACCAGCAGGAGGCTGATGACCAGGCGGCTGCGCGGCTCGAGGGTCGTGGCGGCGGCGGGTGCGGCGGGCCGCGCGGCGGGAAGGGTGCTGCGCTCGGTCACAGGTGTTCTCCGGTCGTGAGGGGATCGGTGTGAGGGGCGCATCGACGGCTCGACTCGCGGGCGCGGATGCGGGGTACGGAGGGAGAACAGCGGCGGACGCCCCGGACATTCCCGATCGACGGGGATCCGCTGCGAGAGGTCTCAGGTGAGGACCGCGGAGAGCGCGGAGGACGCGGCCTCGGCCTCCTCGAGCGTGGCGCCCTCGCCGAAGCTGAACCGCACGGCGGTCCGGGCGACGTCGGGGTCGAGGCCGAGGGCCAGCAGCGCGGGCGAGGGCTCGTCGCGCCCGGCGGCGCACGCCGAGCCGCTCGAGACGACGACGCCGCGCTCCTCCAGCTCGAGGAGCGTCGACTCGCCGCTGCGCCCGGGGACGGCGTAGGCGGCGATCGAGGGGAGCCGGTGCGCCGCGGAGCCCAGCGGCACGGCCCGGGGCGCCAGGGCCGCGACCCGTTCGGCGAACGCGTCCCGGACCGCTCCGACCCGTGCCGTGCGGTCCGGATCGAGCAGGCGCACCGCGGTGCCGAGCGCGACCGCGAAGGCCACGTTCTCGGTGCCCGAGCGCCGCTCCCGCTCCTGGCCGCCGCCGTGCAGCAGGGGCTCGAACGGGAGCCGGCTGCGCAGCAGCAGCGCCCCCACGCCCTTCGGCGCCCCGAGCTTGTGCCCCGAGACCGAGACCGCGTCGGCGCCCCAGCCCGCGACGTCCAGCCAGCCGGCGGCCTGGACGGCGTCCACGTGCAGCGGCACGCCCCGCGATCGGCAGAGCGCCGCGATCGCCGGAACGTCCTGCACCGTCCCGATCTCGTTGCTCGCCGCGAGCACCGAGACCAGTGCGGTTTCCGGCCGGACCAGCGCGGCGAGCGCGTCGAGGTCGAGCAGGCCGGTCGCGTCGACGGGGGCCGTCGACACCTCGAAGCCGTGCAGGCGCCGGAGGTGGTCGGCCGACTCGACGGTCGCCTCGTGCTCGAGCGCCGAGATCACCAGGTGCCGTCCGCGCGGCGATCCCAGCGCGAGGCCCTTGACCGCCGTGTTGATCGACTCCGTGCCGCCGGAGGTGAAGAGCGTCTCGGAGGCGCGGCCGCCGAGGAAGCGGGCCACGTGAGCGCGCGCCGCCTCGAGCGCGCGCGCCGCGGCGTCGCCGAGCGAGTGGCTGCTCGACGGGTTGCCGTACTCCGCGGTGAGGAACGGCCACATGGCCTCCAGCACCTCGCGGCGCACGGGCGAGGTCGCGGCGTGGTCGAGGTAGATCACTCGACCGCGATGTCCAGGCCGAGGTCGAGCGAGCGGACGCTGTGGGTGAGCGCGCCGACGGAGATCACGTCGACTCCCGCCTCCGCGATCGCGCGCACGGTCGTGAGGTCGACGCCGCCGCTCGCCTCGACCACGGCCCGCCCGCCGATGAGGGCGACGCCCTGGCGGAGCAGCTCGGGGGTGAAGTTGTCGAGCATGATCGTGTCCGCGCCTCCCGCCAGCGCGGGCTCGATCTGGTCGAGCCGGTCGACCTCGACCTCGAGGTGCGCCGTGTGCGGGATCGAGGCGCGCGCCGCCCGCAGGGCCGCGGTCAGGTCGATCCCGCGCGCGGCGAGCACCGCGAGGTGGTTGTCCTTCGCCAGCACCGCGTCCGAGAGCGAGAAGCGGTGGTTGCGGCCGCCGCCGCTGCGGACGGCGTGCCTCTCGAGCGCGCGCAGGCCCGGCGTGGTCTTGCGGGTGTCGACGATGCGGGCGCGCGTCCCCTCCACCGCGGCGACGTACTGCGCCGTCAGGGTGGCGATGCCGCTCATCCGCTGCACGAGGTTGAGCGCGACCCGCTCGCCGCGGAGCACGCCGCCCGCGGGGCCCTCGATCCGGGCGAGGGTCTGCCCGGCCTCGAAGACCGCGCCGTCCTCCACGAGCACCGAGCAGCGGATCCGGGAGTCGACCTGCCGCATCGTGCCGACGAGGACCGCGCCGCCGCTGAAGACGCCGGGCTCGCGGGCCACGAGGGCGGCGCTCGCGGTGGCGTCCGCGGGGAGGAGGGTGTCGGAGGTCAGGTCGCCCCAGGGCGCGTCCTCCTCGAGGGCGAGGGTGACGACGCGGTCGATGCTCTGGCGGGTCAGCACGGAAGGGCCGCCTCTCTGGTGGGGGCGGCGGCGCTCGCCGTCGCGGAGTCGGGGGAGTCGATGCGGTGGTGGGCGCCGACGGAGTGCGTGCGCGCGAGCGCGGCGTCGATGAGAGCGAGGGCGCAGGTCAGCAGGTTCGCGTCCTCGAGCGTCCTCAGTCCGAGCGGAGCGGGCGAGGCGGAGGCGACGAGCGCGCCGCGCGCCGCTGTGAGCCCCGCCGCGTCCCGGGAGAGGCCGGCTCCCGCCCACATCGCGTCCTGGAGAGCGGTGCGGTCGAGCGTCATCGGGACGACGGCGCGGGGAGGGGCGACCGGGCCCCCGCTCCAGGAGAGGGAGTCGAGGGCGAGCGCCGCGCGACGCGCGAACACGACGCCCTCGAGCAGGCTGTTGGAGGCGAGGCGGTTCGCGCCGTGGACGCCGGTGCGGGCGACCTCGCCGACCGCGAGCAGCCCGGGGAGGCTGGTGCGCCCGTCCAGGTCGGTCGCGATCCCGCCCATCCAGTAGTGCGCGGCCGGAGTCACGGGCAGCAGGTCGTCGGCGAGCGAGAGCCCGTTCTCGCGGCAGGCCGCCGAGATCGTCGGGAACCTCTTCGCCAGCACCTCGGGGTCGATCGCCCGGGCGTCCAGGTGCACGGGCAGTCCGCCCTGCAGCCGCATCCGCTCCGCGATCGCGCGCGCCACGACGTCGCGCGGCGCCAGCTCGGCCTCGGGGTGCACCCCGGCCAGGAACCGCTCGCCGGCGGCGTCGCGCAGCACCGCGCCCTCGCCGCGCACCGCCTCCGAGACGAGGAAGCCGCCCGGCAGCGCGAGCGTGGTCGGGTGGAACTGGTAGAACTCCAGGTCCGCCGTCTCCGCTCCCGCCCGCAGGGCGGCGGCGAGCCCGTCCCCGGTCGCGACGGACGGATTGGTGGTGTGCCGGTAGAGCTGCCCGGCGCCTCCGGTGGCCAGCACGACCGCGTCAGCCGCCAGGCGCTCGAGCACGCCGTCGTGCAGGACGTCGGCGCCCGTGACCGAGCCGCCCTCCCGCACGAGGTCGACCAGGGCGGCGTGCTCGCGCACCTCGACGGACGAGGCCCGCACCGCCGCCACGAGAGCGGCCTCGATCGCGGCGCCCGTCGCGTCGCCGCCGGCGTGCAGGATCCGCGGACGCGAGTGGGCGCCCTCGAGTCCCCGCGCCAGCTCGCCGCCCTCGCGGTCGAAGCCGACGCCCCACTCCTGCAGCACCGCAACCGCCTCCGGCCCCTCGGCGCAGAGCACCTCGACCGCCGAGCGCACGGCGAGGCCCGCACCGGCGGTGAGCGTGTCCTCCACGTGCAGCGCCACGGAGTCGCCCGGCGCCGTGACCGCGGCGATCCCGCCCTGCGCGGCGCGCGTCGACGACTCCGCCAGCGCGCCCTTGGTGACGAGCAGCACCTCGTGGCGGCGCTGCGCCGTCAGCGCGGCGACCAGCCCGGCGATGCCGCTGCCGACGACGACGACCCGCGCCATGTCAGACCGCCGCCGGCCCGGCGGGCGGAACGGCCGCGAGCATCCGCTCGAGGGCGATGCGCGCCTCGGCCTGCACCGATTCCGCGACCTCGATGCGGTTGAGCACCGTCCCCGCGACCAGTCCCTCGAGCACCCAGGCGAGGTAGCCGGGGTGGATGCGGTACATGGTCGAGCAGGGGCAGACCACGTCGTCGAGGCAGAAGATCGTGTGCTGCGGGTACTGGACGGCGAGGCGCTGCACCAGGTTGATCTCGGTGCCGATCGCGAAGGTCGATCCCGCGGGTGCCGCCTGGATCGCCTTCACGATGTAGTCGGTCGAGCCGTACTCGTCGGCCGCGTCGACGACCGCCATCGGGCACTCCGGGTGCACGATCACGCGCACGCCCGGGTGCTCGGCGCGCGCCTTCGCGATCTGGGCCGTCGTGAAGCGCTTGTGCACCGAGCAGAATCCGTGCCAGAGGATCACCTGCGCGTCCAGGAGCGTCGCAGTGTCGGAGCCGCCCTGCGGCTTGCGCGGGTTCCACATCGGCATCCGCTCCAGCGGCACGCCCATCGCCTTGGCGGTGTTGCGGCCGAGGTGCTGGTCGGGGAAGAACAGCACCCGCTGCCCGCGCGCGAACGCGTCCTCGAGCACGGTCGCGGCGTTCGAGGAGGTGCAGACCACGCCTCCGTTGCGGCCGCAGAACGCCTTCAGCGCGGCGGAGGAGTTCATGTACGTGACCGGGACGAGCGGCACGCGGCCGTCGGCGTCCGGCTCGGTGCCGTAGAGCTCGGTGAGCTCGGCCCACGCGTCCTCGACGGAGTCGATGTCGGCCATGTCCGCCATCGAGCAGCCGGCCGCCAGATTCGGGAGGATCACGGCCTGCTCCGGTCCGGAGAGGATGTCGGCCGTCTCCGCCATGAAGTGCACGCCGCAGAAGACGATGGCCTCGGCGTCGGGCCGGCTCGTCGCCGCCTTCGCCAGCTGGAACGAGTCGCCCACGTAGTCGGCGTACTGCACCACCTCGTCCCGCTGGTAGAAGTGCCCGAGCACGACGACCCGCTCGCCGAGCGTCTCCTTCGCCGCGAGGATGCGGTGGTGCAGCTCGTCGGCGCTCGCCGTCGTGTACTCCTCCGGCAGACGTCCCTGGACCGGGGCGTCGGCCGGGATCGGGTCGGCCTGGGAGGCGCCGGGCCCGTAGGCGGGCAGGCCGAGGTCGAACGACCAGGGGGCCTCCGCGAGCTCGGGCGCGCAGGTGGCGCCGGGCGCGGAGCCGCCCTCGATGAGCCGGATGGTGCTGTCGACGGATGTCACGGTGTTCTCCTCGTGAGGCGGGTGGGGGAGTCGGGCGGCGCGCTCAGACGGGCAGCGGGCCGTTGTCGACGAGCGCCGCCGACTCGTCGTAGCGGTAGAGGCGCGGGGGACGGTGGCGGGTGCCCGTCAGGCGCTCCCCGGTGGGCACCACGGTGCCGGAGCTCTCGATCGTCCGGCGGAAGTTGGCCGGGTCGAGGGGCTTCTGCAGGACGGCCTCGTGGACCTCCCGCAGCTGGGACAGGGTGAAGGCGCCGCCGAGGAAGGCCTGCGCGATGCGGGAGTACTCCATCTTGTTGCGCAGGCGCCAGAGGGCGTAGTCGACGATCAGTCCGTGGTCGAAGGCGAGCTCGAGCGGCAGATCGGTGCAGAGCCAGGCGACGTTCTCTCCCACGATGGCCTCGTCGGCCTCGGCGGAGCGCACGAGCGCCCAGTAGACGATCGACACGACGCGGTCCTCGCCGGGGGAGCGGTCGGTGCCGCCGACGGCGTAGAGCTGCTCGAGGTAGCGCGGAGCCAGGCCCGTGGTCTCGCGGAGAGTGCGGCGGGCCGACTCGGCGAGGTCCTCGTCCGGATGCAGCGGTCCGCCGGGCAGTGCCCAGAGTCCCTCGAACGGCTCGCGGATGCGCCGGACGACGGGGATCCAGACGGTGCTCGCTCCGGTCTCCGGGTGCGGCCGCAGGGCGAAGATCACCGTCGACACGGCGAGCTGCACGTCCGGCATCCGATGTCCCTACTAAGAGTCGCACCGACTGTAAGTGCTGGGATCACCTTAGTGTCACGAACACCTGAACACCTAGCGGAAGAGGCGACACGCCGCGCAGGGTCCGCCCTCACCGCTAGGCTGACCGCACAACCGAATACCGGGCCGCAATACGCGACGCGGGAGAGCCGACTCCGGTCGGCACCGAAGGAGCAAGCCTCCCCGCCAATCTCTCAGGTCTTGTACCGCGTCGAACTGGCCACTCTGGAAAGCGATCCGCTCGGATCCGCCCATGGTGAAAGCGCTCGACCCCTCGGGGCGGCGCGAATCTCTCAGGCTCCACGACAGAGGGGGAGTTCCCACGGCACTGCTGTGCTCTGCCGCGAACGCGGCGCGAGTCCAGCACTGCGACGAAATGGAGAACTCATGTCCGAGACCCCGACGACCAGCCCCGAAGCCCGCTACTCGCCCCTGCACGAGGTGCACGTCGCCGCCGGCGCGTCCTTCACCGACTTCGCCGGGTGGCAGATGCCGGTCCGCTACTCCGGCGATCTCGCCGAGCACCACGCCGTGCGCACCGCCGCCGGCCTCTTCGACCTCTCGCACATGGCCGAGATCCTCGTCGTCGGCCCCGAGGCGGTCGACGCCCTCGACTACGCGCTGGCGAGCGACATCTCGGCCGTCGCCGCCGGCCGCGCGAAGTACACCCTTCTCCTGGAGCGCACGGGCGGCGTGATCGACGACCTCGTCGTCTACCGCACGGGCGAGGACCGCTTCATGGTCGTCGCGAACGCGGCCAACCGGCACATCGTCGTCGAGACGCTCCGCGACCGCACCGCGATGTTCGAGTGCGAGCTGTTCGACGAGAGCGACGACGTCGCCCTCATCGCGCTGCAGGGCCCGCGCTCGCTCGAGATCCTGCAGAACGTCCAGGGCCTCGCCGTCGAGACCGAGCGGGGAGCGGAGTCGGTGCTCGACACGGACGACGCCGCCCGCCTGCTCGCGGAGCTGCGCTACTACCGCGCCGTGCCCGCGACCTTCGAGGCGCACCCGATCCTGATCGCGCGCACCGGGTACACAGGCGAGGACGGCTTCGAGATCTACGTCTCGCCCGACTCCGCTCCCACGCTCTGGCAGGCTCTCGCCGAGACCGGCGCCGGAGCGGGCCTCGTCCCCGCCGGCCTCGCCGCCCGCGACACCCTCCGCCTCGAGGCGGGCATGCCGCTCTACGGCCACGAACTCTCCCGCGACGTCTTCCCCGCACAGGCCGGCCTCGGCCGCGTCGTCGCCTTCGGGAAGCCGATCGACTTCGTCGGCCGCGCGGCCAGCGAGGAGGGTCCCTCCGGAGACGCTCCTGTGCTCGTCGGGCTCGTCGGCGAGGGCCGCCGCGCCGCCCGTGCCGACTACACCGTCCTCTCCGGCGACGACGAGGTCGGAGTGGTCACCAGCGGCGTCCTCTCGCCGACCCTGGGCGTCCCGATCGCGATGGCCTACGTCGCCCCCGCCTCCGCGCAGCCCGGGACGGCGCTCGCCGTCGACATCCGCGGCACGCGCCTCCCGATGACCGTCACCGAGCTCCCCTTCTACTCGAGAAAGAAGAACTGACATGGCCGTGCCCACCGAGCTGCAGTACACCTCCGACCACGAGTGGATCCGGGTCGACGGAGAGGTCGCGACCGTCGGCATCACCGCCTACGCCGCGGACAAGCTGGGCGACGTCGTCTTCGTCGAGCTCCCCGAGGCGGGAGCCCGCGTCGAGGGCGGCAGCGTCGTCGGCGAGATCGAGTCGACCAAGTCGGTGGGCGAGCTGTTCGCCCCCGTCGACGGCGAGGTCCTCGAGACCAACACGGCCGTCGTCGACAGCCCCGAGCTCGTCAACTCCGACCCGTTCGGCGAGGGGTGGCTGATCCGGGTCCGCTTCGACGCCCTGCCCGACGGCCTCCTCGACTCCGCCGCCTACACCGAGCTGGTCGGCGAGTAGATGGCGGCCACCAGGACCCCCGGCGCCTTCGAGTCCCGCCACATCGGGACCGACGCCGACGCGCAGCGCACCATGCTCGCGGCTCTCGGCTACGACTCCGTGGAGGAGCTCGTCACCGCCGCCGTCCCCGAGTCGATCCACGTCCGCGACCTCCCGCAGGTGCTGCCCGCTCCGGCCACCGAGACGGGGGCGCTCGCCGAGCTGCGCGCCCTCGCCGCGAAGAACACGGTGCGTCGGCCGATGATCGGCCTCGGCTACTACGGCACGCACACCCCCGCCGTGATCAAGCGCAACGTGCTCGAGAACCCCAGCTGGTACACGGCCTACACCCCGTACCAGCCCGAGATCTCGCAGGGGCGCCTGGAGGCGCTGATCAACTTCCAGACGATGGTCTCCGACCTCACCGGCCTCGACACGGCCGGCGCGTCGATGCTCGACGAGGGCACGGCCGTCGTCGAGGCGATGCTGCTCGCGCGCCGCGCCTCGAAGGCGCGCACCGACGTCTTCGTCGTCGACTCCGACGCTCTCCCGCAGACCCTCGCGCTGCTGCGCGGCCGCGCGGAGGCCGTCGGCATCCGCATCGTCGAGCTCCCGCTCTCGCGCACCGCCGCGGAGGAGGTGCCGGAGTGCTTCGGCGCCCTCGTGCAGTACCCCGGCGCGTCCGGGCACCTCTGGGACCCGTCGGCGGTGCTCGCCGCGGTGAAGGCCCACGGCGGCCTGGCCGTCGTCGCCGCCGACCTGCTCGCGCTGACCCTGGTGCGCTCGCCGGGCGAGCTCGGCGCGGACGTCGCGGTCGGCACCACGCAGCGCTTCGGCGTCCCGCTGGGCTTCGGAGGACCGCACGCCGGCTACCTCGCCGTCCGCAAGGGACTCGAGCGCCAGCTGCCCGGCCGCCTCGTCGGCGTCAGCCAGGACGCGGACGGCCACCCCGCCTACCGCCTGTCCCTCCAGGCCCGCGAGCAGCACATCCGCCGCGAGAAGGCCACCTCGAACATCTGCACCGCGCAGGTCCTCCTGGCGGTCATGGCCGCGATGTACGCGGTCTACCACGGGCCGGACGGGCTCGCCGCGATCGCCGAGCGCGTGCACGGCCGGGCCGCGCTCCTCGCGCGCCTCCTCCTCGACCGGGGCCACTCCCTCCGGCACGCCGACTTCTTCGACACCGTCTCGGTCGTCGTGCCCGGCGGTGCGGAGGCGGCGGTCGCCCGCGCCCGCGAGGCCGGCTTCGACGTGCGCCTGGTCGACGCCGACACGGTCTCGGTGTCGATCGACGAGACGGTCACCGACCTCGAGGTGATCGCCGTCGCGACCGCCGTCGGGCAGCTGGACTCGTCGTTCGGCTTCCTCGGCGGCTCCGTGCGGAGCATCCCCGCCGAGCTCGACCGCCGCACGCCCTTCCTCGTGCACCCGGTCTTCAGCAGCCACCACAGCGAGACCTCGATGATGCGCTACCTCAAGCGCCTCGGCGACTCGGACTACGCGCTGGACCGCGGCATGATCCCGCTCGGCTCCTGCACTATGAAGCTCAACGCCGCCACCGAGATGGAGGCGGTCAGCTGGCCCGAGTTCGCGGACCTGCACCCGTTCGCCCCCGAGGCGGACGTGCAGGGCTCCCTGGCGCTGATCGACCAGCTGGAGGGGTGGCTCGCCCACCTCACCGGCTACGACTCCGTGTCGCTCCAGCCCAACGCCGGCTCGCAGGGCGAGCTCGCGGGCCTGCTGGCGATCCGCGGCTGGCACCGGTCGAACGGCGACGAGGACCGCACGGTCTGCCTGATCCCCTCGAGCGCCCACGGCACCAACGCCGCGAGCGCGGTCCTCGCCGGCATGCGCGTCGTCGTCGTGGCCTGCGACGAGCTCGGCAACGTCGACCTGGACGACCTCCGGGCGAAGATCGCCGAGCACGCGGGCTCCCTCGCCGCGCTGATGATCACCTACCCGTCGACCCACGGCGTCTACGAGCACGAGGTCGCCGAGATCTGCCGCCTCGTCCACGAGGCCGGCGGACAGGTGTACGTGGACGGCGCGAACCTGAACGCGCTCCTCGGCTTCGCCCGCTTCGGAGACTTCGGCGGCGACGTCTCGCACCTCAACCTGCACAAGACGTTCTGCATCCCGCACGGCGGAGGCGGTCCCGGCGTCGGTCCCGTCGCCGCGAAGGCGCACCTCGCGCCGTTCCTGCCCGGTCACCCGCTCGCGCAGCGGCTCGAGCACGGCGTGGGCACGCAGGGCGAGCGGATCGTCCACGGCGGCGCACCGGTGTCGGCAGCGCCCTACGGCAGCCCCGGCATCCTGCCGATCTCGTGGGCGTACGCCCGGATGATGGGCGAGGAGGGCCTGCGGGCCGCGACCGGGGCGGCCGTCCTCTCGGCCAACTACGTCGCCGCGCGCCTCCGCGAGCACTACCCGGTGCTCTACACGGGGGACAACGGGCTCGTCGTCCACGAGTGCATCCTCGACATCCGTCCGCTGACGGCGGCGACCGGAGTGACCGTGGACGACGTCGCCAAGCGCCTCGTCGACTACGGCTTCCACGCCCCGACCATGAGCTTCCCCGTCGCCGGGACCCTGATGGTCGAGCCGACGGAGAGCGAGGACCTCGTCGAGATCGACCGCTTCATCGACGCGATGATCGGGATCCGGGCGGAGGCCGACCGCGTCGGCGCGGGGGAGTGGCCGGTGGACGACAACCCGCTGCGCGGCGCCCCGCACACCGCCGAGTGCCTGACGGCCGAGGAGTGGACGCACCCCTACAGCCGCGAGCAGGCCGTCTACCCGGTCCGCTCGCTGGTGCGCGGCAAGTACTGGCCGCCGGTCCGCCGGATCGACCAGGCCTACGGCGACCGCAACCTCGTCTGCGCCTGCCCGCCCATCGAGGCCTTCGCCTGATCCGCCCGCACGCGCTCGTCCGCAACCGAGGGTGAGAGAGCAGGAACGGAGCCTCGAGCCCGTCCTGTCATCTCCCACCCTCGGCTGCGGACACCGTCGGTCCCGCACAGGCGCGGAGTGGGGCGCAGTTCTCCCGATCCGGGGGGAACGGCGCACGGCGACTCCGATGCACGAGGGAGCCCGACCGTGTGGAACGCGTGGTGGAGGTGCCGGCAGGGCTCGACGGAGTCGCGACGAGCGAGCAGCTCCACCGTGCGGGCGTCACGCCGCGGCTCTTGAGAGCCGCCGTCGAGCGCGGCGCGGTCCTGCGGCTCCTCGGATGGGATCGGTCCGACGTCACGTCCGCGGAGCCGGCGGCGCGAACAGCTCGGGCCAGAGGGCGACGGCCAGCGGGTAGCCGACGAACGAGACGATGTCGATGATCGAGTGGGCGATCACCAGGGGCAGGGTGCGGCCGAAGCGCTGGTAGAAGAGTCCGAACACCAGGCCCATGACCGCGTTCCCGATGAAGGGCCCGATGCCCTGGTACAGGTGGTAGCTGCCCCGGAGCAGCGCACTGGTCACCAGGATCCGCCACCGCCCCCAGCCCAGATCGCCCAGGCGGGCGAAGAGGTACCCGATCACGACGACCTCCTCCTGCACTCCCGCCCGGATCGCGGAGAGCACGAGCACCGGCACCGTCCACCAGTACGCGTCCAGCGGCGAGGCCACCACCGCCACGGTGATGCCCAGCGCGCGTCCGACGGCGTACAGCGCGATGCCCGGCGCGCCGATCGCCACCGCGAGGACCGTCCCGGTCCCCAGGTCCGCGAACGGCCGGCGCAGGTCGAGCCCCAGGCGCCCGAGCGGACGGCCCGAGCTCTGCCAGAGCAGGAACGCGCAGAGGGCCACCGGCACCAGATCGAAGAAGAGCGCGAGCAGCTGGTAGACGAGGTCGAAGCCCGGGCGGTCGCTGAGGGCGCCGTTGATCGTCGCGGTCTGGTCGGCCAGTGCGGTCGAGCGGGTGAGCCGGTTGGCGATGGAGACCACCGAGTAGACCGCGGAGGCGCCCAGCGAGAGCCCGAGGACCAGCAGGATCTCGATGCGGATCCGGCGCCGTCCGGGCGCGGATCCTGACAGGTCGGTGGACACTCCGTGCGTCTCCTCTGAAGTCGATGTGTTGCGCGACGGCCGCCCGGTACGCACGTTTCGTGCAGAACAGCGCAAGGATTCCACCTCCCGGTTACCGCTGTGTAACGGTTGCCACATGCTTTTGTGCAGATAGCGGGCGAATACATAGTCTCGTTGAAGGCATCCGCGCGACGGCCACCAGTCTCGTGCGCCGCCGCCGTCGCCACGCGCACGGCACTCCACGCGTCAGGGAAACCACTTCTCGCGCGCCCCCACATCACTGGAGGAATAGTGAACATCAGACGTTACGGATTCGGGGCTCTGGCGCTCGTCGCCGCGAGCACGCTGGTCCTGGCCGGCTGCAGCAGCTCGAACGACTCGGGCGGAGGTGCATCGGGAGGCGACGCCGCCGCGATCATCTCCACGAACGGCTCCGAGCCGCAGAACCCGCTGATCCCGACGAACACCAACGAGGTGGGCGGCGGCAAGATCCTCGACGAGATCTTCGCGGGCCTGGTCTACTACGACGCCAAGGGCGCCCCCGAGAACGACGTCGCCGAGTCCATCGAGTCGGACGACGCGCAGAACTACACGATCAAAATCAAGTCGGGCCTGACCTTCACGAACGGCGACCCGGTCACCTCCAGCTCGTTCATCGACGCCTGGAACTACGGCGCCAAGCTGTCGAACAACCAGCTCAGCGCGTCGTTCTTCTCGAACTTCGAGGGCTTCAGCGACACCGAGGACAGCGAGCTCACCGGCCTCAAGGCCGTGGACGACACCACCTTCACCGTCGCGCTCAAGTCCCCGCAGTCGGACTTCCCGATCAGCCTCGGCTACTCCGCGTACTACCCGCTGCCCGCCGCCGCGTTCGACGACATGGCCGCCTTCGGTGAGAACCCGATCGGCAACGGCCCGTACAAGCTCGACGGCGACGACGCGTGGCAGCACGACGTCCAGATCGAGCTCGTCAAGAACGACGAGTACACCGGCCCCCGCGAGGCCCAGAACGGCGGCCTGAAGATCGTCTTCTACGCCACCCAGGACGCCTCCTACGCCGACCTCCTCGGCGGCAACGTCGACGTGATCGACCAGATCCCGGACTCCGCCTTCGGCACCTTCGAGAGCGACCTCGGCGACCGCGCCGTGAACCAGCCCTCGGCCGTGTTCCAGTCCTTCACCATCCCGGGCCGTCTCCCGCACTTCGACGGCGAGGAGGGCCAGCTCCGCCGCCAGGCGATCTCGATGTCCTTCGACCGCAAGGAGATCACCGACGTGATCTTCGAGGGCACCCGCACCCCGGCCTCCGACTTCACCTCCCCGGTGATCGACGGCTACAGCGACGCCCTCTCCGGCGCCGACGTGCTCGAGTACAACCCCGACGAGGCCAAGGCGCTGTGGGCTCAGGCCGACGCGATCAGCCCCTGGGACGGCACCTTCAAGATCGCCTACAACGCCGACGGCGGCCACCAGGGCTGGGTCGACGCGGTGACCAACTCGATCAAGAACACGCTGGGCATCGACGCCGAGGGCGACGCGTACCCGACCTTCGCCGAGGCGCGCACCAAGATCGTCGACCGCTCGATCGAGACCGCGTTCCGCACCGGATGGCAGGCCGACTACCCGAGCCTCTACAACTTCCTCGGACCGCTCTACGTGACCGGCGCCTCGTCCAACGACGGCGACTACTCGAACCCCGAGTTCGACACCCTGCTCCAGCAGGGCCTGTCGGACGCCGACGCCGACGCTGCGAACAAGACGTTCCAGCAGGCCCAGGAGATCCTCCTGAAGGACCTCCCGTCGCTGCCCCTGTGGTACGCGAACGTGACCGGCGGCTACGGCGAGGGCGTGTCGAACGTCGAGTTCGGCTGGAACTCGGTGCCGCTCTACTACGAGATCACCAAGAACTAAGCTCGAACCACTGGGGCGCTTCGCCCGTGCCGTCGGCCACCAGGTCACGGCACGGGCGGAGCGCCCTGTTTCGGTCACAATCGAATGAGGTCCCCATCCATGCGACTCCGGAACCGGCTGGGCTGACATGCTCGCCTACATCGTCCGACGCATCCTGCAAGCCGTCCCCGTGCTCATCGGCACCACGTTCCTCATCTACTTCATGGTCTTCTCCATGCCGGGGAACCCGCTCCTGTCGCTCTTCGGCGACAAGACGCCGAGCCCCGCACTCCTCGCCCGCCTCGAGGAGCAGTACCACCTGAACGAGCCCTTCTTCGTCCAGTACCTGTACTACCTGGGAGGCGTCGTCCGCGGCGACTTCGGCATCTCGTTCTCCGGCCAGTCCGTCAACGAGATCCTCGCCCGCACCTTCCCGGTCACCCTGACGCTCGCCATGATGGCGATCGTCATCGAGATCGTCGTCGCGCTGACCATCGGTCTCATCAGCGGTCTGCGCAAGGGCAGCTTCTTCGACGCGAGCGCGCTGGTCGTCAGCCTCCTGCTCGTGTCGGTGCCGATCTTCGTGCTCTGCTTCATCGCGCAGTCCTTCTTCGCGATCCAGCTGGGATGGTTCCCTCCGACCGTCGGAGCCGACGCGTCGTTCCAGAGGCTGCTGCTGCCCGCGATCGTGCTCGCCCTCTTCGTGGTCGCCTCGGCCATCCGCCTCACGCGCGGCTCGGTCATCGAGACGGCCGGCTCGGACTTCGTCCGCACCGCGTACAGCAAGGGGCTCTCACGACGCCGCGTCATCCCCGTGCACGTCCTGCGCAACTCGCTCATCCCGGTCACGACGCAGTTCGGAGCCGACTTCGGCCTCCTGATCGTCGGCGCGACCGTGACCGAGGGCATCTTCAACGTTCCCGGAGTCGGGAACACGCTCTATCAGGCGATCATCCGAGGTGAGCGGCCGACCGTCGTCTCCTTCGTCACGGTCATGGTGCTGTTCTACCTCGTGGTGAACATCCTCGTCGACCTGCTCTACGCCGTACTCGACCCGAGGATCCGCTATGCCAAATGAGTCCACCGGCGGCGCGCAGAAGGCCCGCCGCATCGACCACTTCGTGGCCCCGCTCGAGGAGACGCCGATCGCGTCGGTCGACGCCGTCAGCCTCGACGAGAAGCCCAGCAACCTCTGGACCGACGCGTGGCGCGACCTGCGCAAGCGGCCCATGTTCTGGATCTCGGGCGTCCTGATCCTCGTCATCATCGCCGTCGCGCTGTTCCCGGGCCTGTTCACCTCGGTGGACCCCCGCCAGTGCGCGCTCTCGTTCAGCAACCAGGGCCCCGGCGACGGCAGCCTGCTCGGCTACACCAAGCAGGGCTGCGACGTCTTCTCGCGGATCATCCACGGCACGTCCACGTCGCTGACCGTCGGCCTCATCGTGATCGTGATCACAACGGTCTCCGGCGTCATCGGCGGCGCGCTGGCAGGCTTCTTCGGCGGCTGGGTCGACACCGTGATCATGCGCCTCGGCGACATCTTCTTCTCGATCCCCTACATCCTCGCCGCGGTCGTCATCATGTCCGTCTTCTCGGCCTACCGGAACGTGTTCGTCATCGCCCTGGCGATCGGCGCGTTCGCCTGGCCGACGACGGCGCGCGTCCTGCGCTCCGAGGTCCTCCGCGTGAAGCAGGCCGACTTCGTCGGCGCCGCCACCGCGACCGGCCTCTCCCGCATGGCGATCCTGTTCCGGCACGTGCTGCCGAACTCGATCGCCCCCGTCATCGTCGTCACGACGATCTCGCTCGGCGCGGCCATCACCGCGGAGGCGACGCTGTCGTTCCTCGGCGTCGGCCTGCCCGGCTCGGTCATGTCGTGGGGCAACGACATCAGCCAGGCCCAGCGCGATCTGCGCACCAACCCGCAGACGCTGATCTACCCGTCGATCGCCCTGACGGTCACGGTGCTGAGCTTCATCCTCCTCGGCGAATCGCTCCGCGACGCGCTCGACCCGAAGGCGAGGGCCCTCCGATGACCGCCACGACACCGAACGCACCGCACGGGCCGCTGCTCGAGGTCACCGACCTCGAGGTCGGCTTCCAGACCGGCAGCGGACTGGTCCCCGCCCTCCGCGGCGTGAGCCTCACGATCGAGCACGGCCAGACCGTCGCGATCGTGGGGGAGTCGGGCTCCGGCAAGTCGACGACCGCCGCCGCGATCATCGGCCTGCTCCCCGGCACCGGCCAGGTCACCGCCGGCTCCGTGCTGTTCGACGGCAAGGACCTCGCGAAGGCGACGAGGACCGAGCTCGAGGACATCCGCGGCCGCCGGATCGGCTACGTCCCGCAGGACCCGATGTCGAACCTGAACCCCGTGTGGTCGGTCGGCTTCCAGGTCGAGGAGACCATCAAGGCCAACGGCCTCGCGACCGGTCGCAAGGAGGTGCGCGCCAAGGCGATCGAGGTCCTGCAGAACGCGGGCCTCGCCGACGCGGAGAAGCGCCTCAAGCAGTTCCCGCACCAGTTCTCGGGCGGCATGCGCCAGCGCGTGCTGATCGGCATCGGCCTGGCCGCGGCTCCCCAGCTGCTGATCGCCGACGAGCCCACCTCGGCGCTCGACGTCACGGTCCAGCGCCGGATCCTCGACCACCTCGAGACGCTGACGAAGACCGACGGCACCGCGCTGCTCTTCATCACGCACGACCTGGGCCTCGCCGCCGAGCGCGCCGAGAAGCTCATCGTCATGTACAAGGGCCGCATCGTCGAGTCCGGCGCCTCGGTGGAGGTGCTGCAGAACCCGCAGCACCCCTACACGCAGCGCCTGATCGCGGCGGCGCCCAGCCTCGCGTCGCGCCGCATCCAGTCGACGGCCGGCCGGGCCGTGGAGTCGGTCCCCGGCGAGTCGGAGGCCGTCCGCGAGGTCGACCTGGTCGGCGCGGGCGCCGCGCACCACGCCGGCGCGGTCGCCTCGGGCGCCCCGATGATCGAGGTCGACGGCCTCACCAAGGTCTTCAAGATCCGCCGCGGCGGCCTGAAGGCCGAGGACTTCACCGCCGTCGACAACGTGTCGTTCTCGATCCCGAAGGGCACCACCACGGCGCTCGTGGGCGAGTCCGGATCGGGCAAGTCGACGATCGCCCGCCTGGTGCTGGGCCTCGAGACGGCGACGTCCGGCGCGATCTCGATCGCCGGCCGACGGACCGAGAAGCTCAAGGGCCGCGACATGCTGGCGCTCCGGCGCTCCATGCAGCCGGTGTTCCAGGACCCGTACGGCTCGCTCGACCCGCTGCACAACATCGGCAACACCATCTCGGAGCCGCTGCGGGTGCACAAGGTCGGCGACCGGACGTCGCAGCGCGAGCGCGTCCTCGAGCTGCTCGACCAGGTGTCCCTCCCGCGCGTGATCGCGAGCCGGTACCCGAACGAGCTCTCCGGCGGCCAGCGCCAGCGCGTGGCGATCGCCCGCGCGCTCGCGCTGAAGCCGGAGATCGTGGTGCTCGACGAGGCCGTGTCGGCTCTGGACGTCCTCGTCCAGGCGCAGATCCTCCGCCTCCTCGCCGACCTGCAGGCCGAGCTCGGGCTGACCTACCTGTTCATCACGCACGACCTGGCGGTGGTCCGCGTGATCGCCGACGACGTCTGCGTGATGCAGAAGGGCAGGATCGTCGAGCACGCCCCGACGGACACCGTGTTCGACTCGCCGCAGCAGGAGTACACCCGCGAGCTGCTCGACGCCATCCCCGGCGCCGGCATCGAGTTCGCGGTCTGACCGACCGTCACCTGGGCCCCGGCCCCGCCTGGAGCGCTCCTCGGAGCCCTCCGGAGCGGGGATCCGGGGCCCTTCGCCGTGCGGACGCCTCGCTGCGGTACGATGGATGGTCCCCCTTTTGCACGAGAACACGAGACGAGTCCGTATCCATGGCAAGTGCCACCCGCTCCGACCTGCGCAACGTCGCGATCGTCGCCCACGTCGACCATGGCAAGACCACGCTGGTCGACGCCATGCTCAAGCAGACGAACTCCTTCGACGCGCACGCCCACGTGGACGAGCGCGCGATGGACTCCAACGAGCTCGAGCGCGAGAAGGGCATCACGATCCTCGCGAAGAACACCGCTGTCTCGTACAGCGGCAAGCACGCGAGCGACGGTCCCATCACCATCAACGTCATCGACACCCCGGGCCACGCCGACTTCGGCGGCGAGGTCGAGCGCGGCCTGTCGATGGTCGACGGCGTCTGCCTCCTCGTCGACGCGTCCGAGGGCCCGCTGCCCCAGACCCGCTTCGTGCTGCGCAAGGCGCTCGAGGCGAAGCTCCCCGTCATCCTCCTGGTCAACAAGACCGACCGCCCCGACGCGCGCATCGACGAGGTCGTCGCCGAGAGCCAGGACCTGCTCCTCGGCCTCGCCTCGGACATGGCCGACGACGTGCCGGACCTCGACCTCGACGCGATCCTCGACGTCCCCGTGGTCTACGCCTCCGGCAAGGCCGGCCGCGCCTCGGCGAACAAGCCCGAGGACGGCACGCTGCCGGACGCCGAGGACCTGGAGCCGCTGTTCGAGGCGATCCTCAAGCACATCCCCGCGCCGACCTACGACGACGACGCGCCCCTCCAGGCCCACGTCACCAACCTCGACGCGTCGCCGTTCCTCGGCCGCCTCGCCCTCCTCCGCGTCTTCAACGGCACGATCAAGAAGGGGCAGACGGTCGCCTGGGTCCACCACGACGGCACCCACACCAACGCGCGCATCACCGAGCTGCTGATCACCAGGGCGCTCGACCGCTACCCGGCCGAGTCCGCGGGCCCCGGCGACATCGTCGCGATCGCGGGCTTCCCCGAGATCACCATCGGCGAGACCATCGCCGACCCCGAGGACATCCGCCCGCTGCCGGCCATCACGGTCGACGACCCGGCGATCTCGATGACGATCGGCACCAACACCTCGCCGCTCGTCGGCAAGGTGAAGGGCCACAAGCTCACGGCGCGCATGGTCAAGGACCGCCTCGACCGCGAGCTCATCGGAAACGTGTCGCTCAAGATCGTCGACATCGGACGCCCCGACTCGTGGGAGGTCCAGGGCCGCGGCGAGCTCGCGCTGGCCATCCTCGTCGAGCAGATGCGCCGCGAGGGCTACGAGCTGACCGTCGGCAAGCCCCAGGTGGTCACCCGCCAGGTCGACGGCAAGACGCACGAGCCCTTCGAGCACCTCACGATCGACGCCCCGGAGGAGTACCTCGGTGCGATCACGCAGCTCCTCGCCGCCCGCAAGGGCCGCATGGACGGCATGTCGAACCACGGCACCGGCTGGGTCCGCATGGAGTTCATCGTTCCGTCGCGCGGCCTGATCGGCTTCCGCACCGAGTTCCTCACCACCACGCGCGGCACCGGCATCGCGAACGCGATCCTGCATGGCTACGAGCCGTGGGCCGGCGCGATCGTCACCCGCAACAACGGGTCGATCGTCGCGGACCGCAACGGCGTCGTGACCCCGTTCGCCATCATCGCGCTCCAGGAGCGGATGACCTTCTTCGTGAACCCCACCGAGGAGGTCTACGAGGGCATGGTGATCGGCGAGAACTCGCGCAACGACGACATGGACGTGAACATCACCAAGGAGAAGAAGCTGACCAACATGCGTCAGTCCACCTCCGACACCTTCGAGTCGATGACGCCGTCGCGTCAGCTGACGCTCGAGGAGTGCCTCGAGTTCGCCCGCGAGGACGAGTGCGTCGAGGTCACCCCCGAGGTCGTCCGCATCCGCAAGGTGGAGCTCGATGCGAACGCCCGCGCGCGCATGACGAGCCGCCTCAAGAAGCAGGGCTGAGCCCCGGGCGCCTCGGCGCCCGCCCACGACGAGACCGGCCGGAGCGATGCTCCGGCCGGTCTCGTCGTCTCCGCCCGGTGCTGCAGTGTGCAGCGCCGATCCCGTCCCTCGCGGTCCGGATCAGCCCGCCGGACTCGGAGAGGGAGAGGGGGTCGAGGACTCCGCCTCGAGCGTCGAGGTGACGAAGGAGACGAACGCCGCCGCGTCGTCCGGCTTCCCCGTGTACTGCTCGCCGTTCACCAGCACGGTGGGCGTCGACTCGAGCTTCGGCAGCGAGGAGTTCGCGAGGGGGAGCGAGGTGGCCCGCTCGGTCGCGGCCTTCACCCAGGGCCGGAACTCGCCCCCGGTCATGCAGGCGAGGACGTCGTCGTCGGTGACGCCCGCTCCGGTCACCAGCGCCCGCAGAGCGTCGTCGTCGAGGCCCGTCGTCCCCTCCGCCGGCTGCTGCGCGAAGAGCGCCGCGTTCACGGCGAGGAAGCGGTCCGGATCCTCGTCGGCGACGCACGCGGCGGCGTTCGCGGCCCGGCTGGAGTACTCGGAGCCGGCCGAGGAGGAGTCGAGGATCGCCACCGGGTGGATCTCGAGCGTGATCGCCCCCTTCGTCAGCCACGACTGCAGCTGCTCGGCGTTCGCCTTCTCGAACTGCCCGCAGTACGGGCAGAGGTAGTCGACGTAGAGGTCGACGGCGACGACTCCGCCCGCACGCGTGGCGCTCTCATCGGTCGGGACGGGGGATGCTCCCGGAGCGATCGCCGCGCTCGTCGTCGCCGTCACGGCCGAGCCGTCGCCCGCGAGGACGATGCCGTCGCTGAGCATGTTCGCCGGGCCGGCGCTCGCGACCTCCTGCTGCGACCAGACGTTCCAGCAGACCAGGGCCACGACCGCGAGGAGCCCGACGACCGCTCCGCCCTGCCCGAGCAGCCGGTTCCGGCGCCGCCGGCGCCTCTCGGCTTCGCGGCGCTCCCGCGCCTGCGCTCGGGCGAGCTCCTGGCGCTCGCGCTTGGTCAGGCCGCTTCTCGCACTGTTCCCGGACATCGCCGACGACGCTACGGGCGGAGGCTTCGGCGCGCCGTGGAGTGAGCCCGCCGGATCCTGGGACGGAGTGCGGGTCCTCTCAGGGATCAGGCGAAGAGGCCGGAGCCGAGGAAGTCGGTCTCGTCGCGAGCACCGGGCGGCACCGCGAACACGGCCGAGCCGACGTGCTTCACGTACTCGTTCAGTGCGTCCGTCGCGAGGTTCCGCTGCACGGTGACGAACTGCTCCGGGGAGCGCTGGAACGAGAGGAAGAACAGCCCCGCGTTCAGGCGTCCGAGCTCGTCGTTGCCGTCGACGAAGTTGTAGCCGCGGCGCAGGAGCCGCACTCCGTTGTTCACGCTCGGATGCGCGAGGCGCACGTGCGACTCCTGATCGATCAGCGGGGCACCGGTGGCGCCGGCCGCTGCGAAGTCCGGCTCGGTGGACTCCGTGCCGCCCGAGAGCGGGGCTCCGGACCCCTTGCTGCGGCCGATGACCCGCTCCTGCTCGCCCAACTGGCTGCGGTCCCACGTCTCGATGATCATCCGGATCTTCCGCGCGACCAGGTAGCTGCCGCCGACCATCCACGCGGGGCCGTCGGAGGAGGGGACCCAGACGTGCTCCTGGACGGCGTCGGCCTCCTCGGACTTCACGTTCGCCGTGCCGTCCTTGAAGCCGAACAGGTTGCGCGGAGTCGCCTGGGCGGTGGACGTCGAGGAGGTGCGGCCGAAGCCGAGCTGCGACCAGCGGAGCGAGGCCCGGCCGAACGCGATCCGGCTCAGGTTGCGGATGGCGTGCACGGCGACCTGCGGATCGTCGGCGCAGGCCTGGATGCAGAGGTCGCCGCCGCCGGCCGACGGGACGAGCGCGTCGCCGCGGAAGCGGGGCAGGGCCTGCAGCTGCGGAGGCCGGCGGTCGGCGAGGCCGAAGCGGTCGGCGCCGGACTCGTCCGTGAAGAGGGTGGGTCCGAAGCCGACCGTGACGGTGAGGGACGCGGCGTCGAGCCCGAGCGCCTCTCCGGTGTCCTCCGGGGGAGCCGTGTCCGGCCCGTCCACCGCGCCGTTCT
>NZ_PSVI01000043.1:0-30389 GCF_002931415.1 Rathayibacter sp. AY1E8 | reverse complement strand
ACGACGGCCGCGATGACCAGACCCAGCACGAGGCCGAAGATCATCGAGACGAAGGTGTCGGCCAGCCACACGACGACCGGGCCCGCGCGCTCGACCGCGGAGCTCGCGATACTGTGAGCCCTCTCACCCCGGACCTCCAAGGAGACGCACATGTCGGTCGGCCTGCTCGCGGTTGTCGATGACATCCTCACCGCCGCCCTGAAGGCGAGCGCTAAGACGGCGGGCGTCGTGATCGACGACGCGGCCGTCACCCCGCAGTACGTGCAGGGCCTCACGCCCGCGCGGGAGCTGCCGGTGGTCGGGCGGATCGCGCTGGGGAGCCTGTTCAACAAGTTCGTCATCATCATCCCGCTGGCGCTGCTGCTCTCGGCGTTCGCGCCGCAGGTGCTGCCGTACCTGCTGATCCTCGGCGGCGCGTTCCTCTGCTTCGAGGGGGCGGAGAAGGTGCTCGAGTGGTTCGGCGTCTCGCACGGCGGCCACGAGACGGAGGCGCGCGACGAGAAGAAGCTCGTCTTCGGCGCCATCCGCACCGACCTCATCCTGAGCACCGAGATCATGCTGATCGCGCTCGACGGCCTCGACCCCGACTTCGGGATCTGGCCCACGCTCGGCGCGCTCCTGGTCGTCGGGCTCGGGATGACCGTGCTCGTCTACGGCGCCGTCGCGCTGCTCGTGAAGATCGACGACGTGGGCCTGCGCCTGATGAAGAACGCGGCCCGCGGCGTGCGGCGCACCGGAGCGAGGATCGTCGCGTCGATGCCGGTGGTGTTCCGCGCGATCAGCATCATCGGGACGCTCGCCATGCTCTGGGTCGGCGGGCACCTCGTCGTCGCGAACCTCGCCGAGACGGTGTGGCACGGTCCGTACGACCTCGTGCACGTCGTCACCCACGCGGTCGAGGGCGCGGGCCCGGTCGTCGTGTGGCTGGCCGACACCTTCGTCTCGATGATCTTCGGCCTCGTGCTGGGTCTGGTCATCGCGGCCGTCGTGATGGGCGTGTCGCGCCTGCGCACCCGCGACGAGGCGGCCGCGGGGCACTGAGCGGGGTCTCGATACGCCGCGTGCCGCGGCCGGTCGACCGGCATGGGGGTGCGCGGTCGCTCCACCGACGCGGAGGTGTGCGGCTGCCCGACCGGCACGGATCCATGCTGATCGAGTAGCCCGCGCCGCGGGCGTATCGGGATCCCACGCCGCGCCGCCCCCGCAGCGCCGCTCTCGATGAACGACGGACCGCCCCCGTCCCCGGAGGGGCGGAGGCGGTCCGTGTCGGAGGGGGCGTCAGCAGCTGCGGGCCGCGTACGCTCCCGTCGCCACCGAGGTGACCTGCTTGCCGTCGACCGTGCCCGTCGCGGTGACGGTGGCCTGGCCGGCCGGCACCGAGGCCGCGCGCGTGGTGAACGCGGCGCTGCCGCTCGCGCCGGGCGCGACTCCGGTGACCTGCTTCGACCCGGAGGGCGTCGCGATGGTCATCGAGACCGGCACGCCGGACTCGTTCTTCGCCGCGACGGTGAGCGTCACCTTGCCGGCGATGCAGCGGGTGGTCGCCGTGACCGCGACCGCGAGGGCGGCGGGCGCCTTCAGGGTCACCGTCACCGTCGTGGTCGAGGTGACGGAGCCGTCGGCCGCGCGGACCGCGATGGTCGCGACTCCGCCGTTCGCCGTCGTCGGCTGGGTGATCCGCACGGTGGCCGCCGAGTCGGTCGCCACTGCTCCGATCACCGGCATCGCCGTGCCCTCGACGGTGACCGCGTAGGAGGTGCGGGCCGGGTCGAACCCGGCGATGCCGGCTCCTCCGACGCGCAGGGCGCCCAGGGTGGCGACCGCGGCGGGCGAGGCGACCGACTCGTAGAGCTTGGTCTCGGCCACGATCAGGTGCGTGTTGTCGTAGGCGTTCATCACGACGCGGAAGGCCTTGGCCGTGACGGGCGCGAACGACGCGACCAGGGTCGGAGCCGTTCCGCCGGCCGGCGACGCGAGGGCCACGGCCGACTCGTAGCCGGGGACCGCGGTCCAGGTCGTGCTGTCAGCGGCCTGGTACTGCAGCTGGTAGGTCTGCGCCCAGCTGGTGCCGCCGTCGGCCAGGAACTGCACCGACACCTTCTCGACCTGGTGGGTCGAGGGGAAGGTGTAGGTCAGCGAGCTCTGCGCGGCCTTGGTGCCGTTGGTCCAGTTCGACCAGCCCTTGTCGCCGTCCACGCCGTTGCGGGTGCGCTCCGGTCCGTAGCCCGATTCCGACGACGACGCGGTCGCGACGATGCCGGTGTCCGGGTTGAAGTTGCGGAGCGTGCCCGTGGTGACGAGCACCGTGAGCGTGGCGGGGAGCGTCGCGCCGTCGGCGGTCGCCGTTCCCGAGACCGTCACCTGCCCGGCCCGGGCGAGGGAGGCGGTGGTGAGCGGCGTCCAGTCCCAGACGACCGGCACCGGGAAGGTGCTGGCCGAGGCGCCTACGCGGGCGGGGACCGTCGTCGGGGCCGAGGCCTTCACTCCGGCGACCGAGGCGCCCGCGGCGGCAGTGACCGACACGGGGTCGGTCGCGGTCAGTCCGCCGACATCGACGAGCGCGGTGACCGTGATCGTCTGGCCGTAGAGGTCGGTCGCGGTGCCGGGCACCTCGACGCGGCCGGTCGCGCCGTACGCCGAGTCGGCGGGGCGCTGCCAGGTGACGGCGAGCGGTGCGCCGGCTCCCCAGGAGTACTGCGGGGTGATGCTCGCGGGCAGGGTCGGAGCGACGCCCGCGGTGGTGCGGACGGCGATCGTCTGGCCGGCGGTCGGGGCGAGGTCGCGGAGGGACCACGACTGGTTCGCTCCACCGTTGGAGGTGTAGACGCCGACCGACGCGTTGTCGGCGCTGGAGCCGCCGTTCACGTCGAGCGACTGGGCGATGGACTCGTTGACGAGCGAGAAGTTCACGCCGTCGGTGGTGTTGACGATCCAGCGGGTCGCGGCGGTCGTCTTCGCCGCGTCGACGGACAGCGAGCGCAGGTCGGTGCCGGCGGTCGTGGCTCCGAGCACGCGTCCGTCGCCGTTGACGAGGACGACGCGGCGAGTGGCCTCGCGCTCGCCGGCGGCGACCTCGCGGACCGTCCAGGTCTGCTTGGCGGCCGTGGCGGAGTCGGTGGCGAGGCCGGTGATCGTGGTCGCGGCGCCCGAGGGGTTGCCGGTCAGGGCCTTGCCGCTCTGGGTGCCGACCAGCTGGTAGCGGTGGCCGTCGCGCAGGGCGGGGGCGGAGTCGGCGACTCCCGAGACTCCGTCGATCGAGAAGCTCGTGACCGACTTGGCGGGCACGGTGATCGTGGCGGTGCGCGAGATGCGGTCGACGCTCACCGGCGTCTTGGCGACCAGGGCGTTGCTCGTGGGAGCGGCTGCCGAGGAGGCCTTCGTGGTGACGTAGGGGGTGACCGTCGCGGTGTCGGCGATGGTGCCGAAGCGGGAGAGGTCGAGCACGACGGTCTTCTCGGTCGCGGTGCTGTTGGTGTGCACGACGGTCGCGCCCGAGCCGTCGCCGCGGACGGCGGCGGTAGAGGAGCTGTCGTTGGAGGGCATCAGGTGGTCGCCCTCGTGGATGAACTTGGTGAAGTTCCGGATGGTGTTGAACTTCGAGTTCGTCTCGACGCCGCAGACCGGGGCCTTGGTGGAGTCGCCACCGGCGTCGGCGACGCGGCGGACCGACTTCCAGACCTCGGTCCCGTTCTCCTGGTACGGCTTGCAGTCCAGGTCGATGTAGACGGAGCCCCAGTTGAGGTTCTCGCCCTTGGGCTTGGGCTGCTGCATGTTGTAGTAGTCCTCGACGGGCTGCCAGAGCACCCACGCCTTGGGCTCGAGCTCGCGCAGGTCGTCGTTGATGCGGCCGGCGATGCCGAGGCCGTTCTCCATGTTGGTGGGGTCGAAGCCGGTGACCCAGTTGCCCTCGATCTCGCTCATCCACAGGTCGGTGTCGGCCTGCTTCGCGAGGTCGCGGACCTTGAGGCGGCCCGAGGTGCCGTAGGTGTGGACGTTCATCCGGTCGACCTCGGCGCGGATCGCGGCGGAGTAGGCGGCCCAGTTCGTCGCGAAGATGTCGGGGTTGGTCTCGTCCATCGCGGCGATGCCGGCGTCGGTGGTCGAGGCGTCCAGCGCGGCGGCGACGTCGGGGATCAGACCCGCCTGGCGCGTCGGTCCGACGTGCATTCCCTCCTGGCGTCCGCCGGTCGGGACGCCGTTGGAGAGCTGCGTGCCCCAGTAGTTCGTGTTCGGCTCGTTGAAGGGGTCGAGCGTGTCGAACTCGATGCCGTACTCGTCCTCCATGTGCTCGGTGACCTTCACGAGGTACTTCGCGAACTGCTCCTCGGCGGCGGGCTTCAGCTGCTCGCTGTTCGCGTCGAAGCCGCCCGAGACGTAGCCGCTCTCGGTCATGAAGTACGGGGCGGAGTTGGAGAACGCCTCCCAATGCGAGATCTGCTTCTCCTCGGCGAGCCTCTCGACCCACCAGCGCTGCGTCTCGTCGGCGGTCCAGTCGTAGGAGGCGGGGTCGTCCGCGTTCCACTTCGCCAGGAGCGCATCGCGGTCGGCGAGCTTCGTGGAGGTGCCGCCGTAGGTCGACGCGTCGCCGGCCGGGTTCGGCTTCCACCAGCCCTCGACGGCGCCGCCCGGGCGGAGGTAGTCCTTCACGTCGGAGGCGTTGCCGCCGCCGATGTTGTAGCGGGCGATGTTCAGGTCGAGGCCGCTGTCGCCGAAGACCTTCTGGTAGAGGTCCTCGCGGAGGGCCTCGGGATAGCCGCCGGTCGCGTTCGCGAACCAGACGAGGCTGGTGCCCCAGCCCTCGAACGCCTCACCGGCGGCGGCGGGGTTCGGCGTGATGCGGAACGCGTCCGCGGCCTGAGCGGGGGCCGCTGCGGCGGGGATCGCCAGCAGTGCTCCTGTGGCCAGGGCGGCGCTCGTGGCGAGCGCGGCGACCCTTCTGAAGGACATCGACATTGATGCGGTCTCTCTTTCGCCATCGAAATGCGGGCGTGTTCACGTGAACGCGCCCTGACGGCCGACTGTACATGTTCACGTCAACAATCGGAAGGTGCTCAGGGGCGGGCGAGGCCCGCAGAGTCGAGGAGCCTCCTGGAGTGTCGTGGGCCTGCGGAGGCGTGCGGCCGCGCGCCGCGACACCCCCGCGCTCAGACGCGGTGCGTCGTCTCCGGGAAGGCCTCGGGCTCGCACTGGATGGTCGCGTGGTCGATGCCGTGGCGCTCGCGGAGGACGGCGAGCACTCGCGAGAGCGCGGTGCGGTAGTCGGCGTCGGGGGCGACGACCACGTGGCCGGTGGCGCTCTCCATGCCCGAGGTGATCGTCCACACGTGCAGGTCGTGCAGCGCGAGCACGCCGGGGACGGCGCAGACGTCGCGCTCGAGCGCTGCGAGGTCGACGTGCGCGGGCGCCGACTCCATGAGGATCCCCAGCGCCTGCCGCGTCAGCGACCAGGTGCGGGGAAGGATCAGCAGCCCGATCAGCACGCCGACGATCGGATCCGCCCACGCCCCGCCGGTGGTGAGCAGCACGATCGCCGCGACGATCACGCCGATCGAGCCGAGCGCGTCGCCGAGCACCTCGAGGGAGGCTCCGCGGAGGGTGATGCTCTCCTTCGCCCCGGCGGACAGCAGGCGCAGGCTCACGAGGTTGACCGCCAGGCCCACGACGGCGGTGATCAGGAGGGGGCCGCCGGGCACCGCGGGCGGCTCGGCGAAGCGGCGGACGGCCTCGACGATCACGAACGCGGCGACCGCGAACAGGAGCAGGCCGTTGGCGAGGGCGGCCAGCACTTCGAGGCGGTAGGAGCCGTAGGTGCGGCCCTTCGCGGCGGGGCGGGCGGCGAGCGAGATCGCGGCGATCGACATCCCGAGCGCCAGCACATCGGTGCCCATGTGCGCGGCGTCCGAGAGCAGCGCGAGCGAGCCCGTCGCGACTCCGACCGCGAACTCGACGATCATGAACGCCGCGGTCAGGACGAAGGCGGCCACGAGCGGACGCCGGTGCCGCGCGGCGGCGGAGCCGGCCGGAACGCCGTGAGAGTGGCCCATCGGCTCCTCCGATCCCTGTTCGTATAAACAGTCTTGCATGCGTTTGGAGCCGAGCGCGAGCGTCCTCAGCCGACCAGCGGGTCCAGCGCCTCGCCGAGGTAGGGCGCCAGGGTCCGGGCGTACGACTCGGTGAGGTGCCCGAGGTCGCGGTACACCTTCACTCCGCCGATCACGAGGGGGCAGCCGCGGTCGTCGCAGAACCAGCGGGTGAGGTCGACGGCGGCGGCGCCCGGCCAGCCCTCGGCGGCGGCGGCCATCAGCTCGCGGTCGGCGAAGGCCTCGTCGAGCGGCACGCTGCAGTCGGCCGCGGAGCCCGGCTCCTCGGCGCAGGCCAGCAGGGAGAGCGAGGGCAGCACCGGATTGTCGCGGATCGCGACCACCGTGGATCCGCGGGCGATCAGCGGCGCCCACGACTCGTGGAACCCGTCGATGCCGGCCTGCTCGTCGGGGGTGCCGGACGCGTCGACGAACACGGACTTCTTCGCGGAGTGGGCGGTGACGACGAGCGCATACGGCTCCTGGCCGGCGAGCTCCTCCTGCAGCTTCTCGTTCCAGACGTCGCAGGAGCGGCGGGAGGAGGCGGAGTCGTCGCGCCGCTCCGCGGTCGAGAAGACGCAGCCCGTCTTGTAGTAGGTGTGCAGGTCCCAGCCGCGCTCCTCCGCGACGCCGCGCAGCGCCGGGAAGAACGACGCCGCGTGCGAGTTGCCGATGAGCAGCACGCGGAGGCCGGCGGGATCGCCGAAGCGGCACTCCTTGAGCGCGGTGCCGGAGTTGCCCGTGCTGCACTCGTCGGTGTTCAGGGCGGAGCCGTCCTCCGAGGCGTCGACGGCGGGCAGGCTCGTGGTCCAGGAGTCGGGGCAGGCGTTCGCGAGCGCCGCGGCTCCGACGCAGCCCTCGGTCGAGACGGGGAGGGCGTGCGCGCGGGTGAGGTCGGCGGCGATCGCGGCGTCCGTTCCGGTGAGGCCCGTCGCTCCGACCAGGGCGGCGACGGCCAGCAGGGCCGCCGGGGCGAGCGCGCGGAGGCGGTGCGGGCGCTCGGCGGGGGCGCGGCGGTGGAGGGGGTCCTCGAGGAAGCGCTTCGAGGCAGCGGCCAGGAGGATCGCGGCGGCGATGACGCCCAGGCCCGCGAGGGCGGTCGGGTCCTCGCCGGTGCTCTCGCGCCAGAAGACCAGGAGTGGCCAGTGCCAGAGGTAGATCCCGTAGCTCAGGCCGCCCAGCCACACGAGCGGGCGCAGGGCCAGCAGTCGGCCGACGCCGCGCTCCGGGGCGGGGCCGGTCCCGGCGACGAGCACGAGCACCGCCGAGAGGGTCGGCCAGAGCGCGGCGGCGCCCGGGAACGCGCTCGAGACCTGGAGCACGAACCCGCAGGAGACGACTCCGATCAGCCCCAGCCGCCCGGCGACCGTCCGCAGGGCCGCCGGGATCGCCAGTCCCGGGAGCACGAGGGCCGCGAGCGAGCCGAGCCCGAACTCCCACGAGCGGGCGAGGGTGCTGTAGTACGCGGTCGGCTGGTCGATCCCGACCAGCACGACGGAGAACGCGAACGAGAGGACGGTGAGCGCCGCGACGAGCGCCAGCAGGAACCGCGGCAGCTGCGCGCGTCGCCGCAGCAGCACGGCGGCGAGGGTCGCGACGAGCACCAGGGCGAGCCAGATCAGGTAGAACTGCCCCTGCACCGACATCGCCCAGAAGTTCTGCACCGGCGAGTGGAAGTCGTCCTGCGCGAGGTAGTCCACTCCGGCCCGCGCGAGCGCGACGTTCTCGACGTAGAAGGTCGAGGCGAGCACCTCGGTGAAGGTCTGCAGCAGCTGCGAGGGGCGCAGGAGGAGTGGAGCGAGCGCCGCGACGACGACCAGCACCACCGCGGCCGCCGGGAAGAGCCGCGAGGCGAGCCTCCGGAGGAAGGCGATCGGACGCACGCGCCCGAACCGCCGGATCTGGCCGAGGAGGGTCAGGGTGGTGAGGAACCCGGCGATCACGAAGAAGACGTCGACGCCTCCGGAGACGCGGCCCAGCCAGATGTGGAACGTCGCGACCAGGAGGGACGCGACGGCGCGCAGTCCCTCGATCTCGGGCCGGTAGCCGGACGCATCGGCCTTGCGCACCAGCGCGGACCGGCCGGAGGGGGCGGTGCGGGCGGAGTGGCGGGGCAACAGGATCCTTTTGTGACGGTCGGAGGGCGGTGGGGCGGGCGCCGTCGAGCGTCGGTGTCCAGGATCGCGCTCTCCCGCCCCCAGGGGAACCGTGTCCGGGGTGCTGTCCACCTGGTTGGGGGCTGCGGAGGCGAGGTGCGCGACAGGTGTCCGCTTACTCGGCTGTTCCGGGCCTTCTGAGTGCGGTGAGGACTCGGCAGTCGCCGTTCTCGCGCGCGACCACGGCGACTTCTGCGGAGTCGCCGGCGGGCGGGACCGAGGGTGGATCGAAGGCGGGTGGCGCGGATCGACTGGCGCGGATGGACGGGCTTCGGTGAGGTAAGGCTATGCTTACCCGGGCTCCGCGCCGAGACGCGGGCGCCGCCCGCCGACGGACCGGGCCGACGAGCCCTGCCGGCGAACCGGGCCCATGAACCGGGCCTATGAACCGGGCCGACGACCGACGCCCACGAACCACGGGAGATCCATGTCCACGCACCGACGGCGCCCCGCTGCCCTCGCCCTCGCCGCCCTGACCCTGCTCGCCCTCACCGGCTGCGGCGCCTCCGAGCAGATCGAGCCCGAGAGCACGGCCGCCGCGGGGGAGGGCACGACTTCGTACCCGCTCATGCTGGACAACTGCGGCACCGCGACCACCGTCACCGCCCCTCCGCAGCGGGTCGTCTCCCTCGACCAGAACTCGACCGAGATCCTGCTGTCCCTCGGCCTCGAGGACCGGATGGTCGGCACGGCCTCCTGGACCGACCCCGTGCTCGAGACCCTCGCCTCCGCGAACGAGAGCGTGCCGCGCCTGGCCGACAACGCGCCCACCTACGAGGTGCTGCTCGGTGCCGACCCGGACTTCGTCACCGCCTCCTTCGGCCGCCACTACGCCCCCGAGGGCGTCGCCTCGCGCGACCGCCTCGCCGAGACGGGGATCGGCTCCTACCTCGCCCCCTCCGACTGCGACAACGGAGCGAGCGTCAACGGCGGGAGCGGCACGCGCACCGTCCCGCTGACCGTCGACGTCCTCTACCAGGAGATCCACGAGCTGGCCGAGGTCTTCGACGTGCAGCAGCGCGGCGACGCCCTGGTCGCGCAGTTGCAGGAGCGCGCCGCCGCCGCCACCGAGGGGGTCGACCTCGGCGGCCGGAGCGTCGCCTTCTGGTTCGCCGACACCAAGACGCCCTACATGGCCGGCGGCTACAACTTCGCCTCGATGCTCGGCACCACGACCGGCATGACCAACGTCTTCGCCGACCGCACGGAGGACTGGCCCGCCGTGGGCTGGGAGAGCGTCGTCGCGGCCGACCCGGACGTCCTGGTCCTCGGCGACCTGCAGCGCGACCGCTTCCCCGGCGACCGCCTCGACGACAAGACCGCGTTCCTCCGCTCCGACCCGCTGACCAGCAGCCTGCCCGCGGTGCAGGACGGCCGCTTCATCGCGCTCCACGGCGCCGAGATGAACCCGTCGATCCGCTTCGTCGACGGGCTCGAGAAGATCCGCGCCTGGTGGGACGAGAACGGGGCCTCGCACTGAGCACGCACACGGGCACGGGCGCGGGCGCGGTCCTCGTCCGCCGGGTGCCGCGGGGTCTGGCCGCCGCTGCGCTGGTCGTCGGCGGGCTGCTCGCGCTGGCGCTCTCGGTCGGCGTCGCGGTGACGCTCGGCCCGGCCGACGTCTCGCTCGTGAACGTCCGCGACATCCTCCTCAACCACCTCGGGCTCGCCTCCGTCCCGGTGCGTGCGGCCGAGGACGCGATCGTCTGGCAGGAGCGCCTCCCGCGCGCACTCGTGGCCGCGGCCTGCGGGGCGGGGCTCGGCGTGTGCGGAGTGATCCTGCAGTCGCTGCTGCGGAATCCGCTCGCCGACCCGTTCGTGCTGGGCGTCTCCTCCGGAGCGTCCACGGGCGCGGTGCTCGTCGGCGTGCTCGGGGTCGGCGGAGGAGTGGTCGGGCTCTCCGGAGGCGCCTTCGTCGGCGCGCTGGTCGCCTTCGGCTTCGTGCTGCTGCTCACGCGGTTCTCGGCGGGCGGCACCTCGGGCGTGATCCTGGCGGGGGTGGCGAGCACCCAGCTGTTCTCGGCGCTGACCTCGCTGATCGTGTTCGCTCTCGCCGACTCGGACGAGACGCGCGGCGTGATGTTCTGGCTGCTCGGCTCCCTCGAGGGCATGCGCTGGGACGACGTGGCGCTGAGCGGAGGCGTCGTGCTGCTCGGCTCCGTGGTCTGCCTCGCCGCGGCGCGCACGCTCGACGCGTTCGCTTTCGGGGAGGACGTGGCCGCGTCGCTCGGCGTGCACGTGGGCCGCACCCGCCTCCTCCTGCTGGTGGTGACGGCCCTGCTGACGGCGACCCTGGTGAGCATCGCCGGCGCGATCGGCTTCGTTGGGCTGGTGCTGCCGCATGCCGCGCGACTCGTGTTCGGCCAGCGGCACTCGCGGGTGATCCCCGCGACGATCCTGCTCGGCGCGGTGTTCCTGGTGTGGGTCGACGCCGGATCGCGGGTGGCGTTCGCGCCGACTCCGCTGCCGGTGGGGGTCGGCACGGCACTCGTCGGCGTGCCGGTGTTCATGCTGCTGCTCCTGCGGCGGAGGGGCCGCTCGTGACGCTCGAGGCCGACCGGGTCTCGTGGCGCCGGGGCGGCCGCCTGGTGGTCGACGGGGTCTCGCTCCGCCCCGCTCCCGGCTCGACAGTGGGACTGCTCGGGCCCAACGGCTCGGGCAAGTCGTCGCTGCTGCGGCTGCTGCAGGGCACCGCGGCTCCGGACGCCGGCGTCGTCACCCTCGACGGCGCGCCGCTCCGCTCGCTCCGCCGCCGCGAGGTCGCCCGGGCCGTGGCCACGGTGACGCAGCAGGCCGAGACGGAGGCGGACCTCCCCGTCCGCGACGTCGTCCGGCTGGGGCGGACACCGCACCGCTCCCTTCTGGGCGGAGACACGGCCGAGGACCTGCGCGCGATCGAGCGCGCCCTCGAGCAGGTGGGTCTCGAGGCGAAGGCCGACCACCTCTGGCACACCCTCTCGGGCGGCGAGCGGCAGCGCGCGCACATCGCCCGGGCGCTGGCGCAGGAGCCGCGCGAGCTGCTGCTGGACGAGCCGACCAACCACCTCGACATCCGCCATCAGCTGGAGCTGCTGGCCCTGGTGCGGGCGCTGCCGGTGACCACGGTCGTCGCGCTGCACGACCTCAACCTCGCGGCCCTGTTCTGCGACGCGCTGCTGGTACTGCGCGAGGGGCGCGTGGTCGCGGGCGGCACCCCGGAGGAGGTGCTCACTCCGGCGCTGATCGCGGACGTCTACGGGGTGCGCGCCCGCGTGATCGTCGACGCCGGACGGCCGCACGTGCTGTTCGACTCCTGAATCCGCTGCCGCATCCTGACCCCACTGCCAGACGATCGTCGATCAGTCAACGGTCTCGTCCGTAGTGAGGAGCGCGTTCTACCGTCGGTGAACCGGCTTCGAGACCTCACAGGAGAGGTCCCCCTCGCGCTGGGCGAGGTGCTCTCCTGACGGAGGGCGATGGACGTGCCGGTGACGACGAGGGGAGTCGAGAGATGTCCAGAGACGACGTGGCACCGGGGCGGTTCGCGCGGTTCGTGAAGTGGGTCAACAAGGCCGACGGCTGGGAGCCGCAGTACCTGCGCGGGCGGGTCGTGGCCAAGAAGGACGGCGAGTGGATCGTCGCGGTCGACGGCGAGGAGCGCCGGATCGTGAAGAAGGAGTGGAGCGTCTACCGCTGACCCTCGGGGAGGACTCGTGATGCTGCCCGACCGGCGCACTCCCGAGATCATAGAGGCGCGTCCCGGAGTCTTCGTGCTCGAGCTGCGCCGCACCCGCCGCCGGCCCGCCGAGGAGCTGGGCGTCCTGATCCGCGCGGGCACGACCTGGACGGTGCTGGGGCCCGAGGGCGTGCTCTCCGACGTGCCGAGCTTCCACGACGCCGTGGCAGCCCTGCGCGAGTAGCGAGGCACCACCGAGGTACCCGCGGCCCCGCTGAGTCGCCCGAGACGGTCGCCCGCTCCGGCGTGTCGACGACCGTCTCGGGCGCCTCGGCGCTGACGCGGAAGGGGACGGCGCGGCGGTGGTGCCGCCGAGGCGTGGGCCCGCCGCGCCTACAGCTGGCGGCCCGGCCGCTGCAGGCCCACGACGGTGACGGTGAGGGTCGCGGAGGTGCTCTGCGCGGCGGACGGCGCGGACTCCGAGAGGCGCACGGTCAGGCGGAGGTGGTCGGTCGCTCCGACGGAGAGGGCGGGGGAGCCGGGCAGGTCGAGGCGGGAGGCGGCGGGGCGGTCGGCCGACACGGTGGTGACGGTGCCGGGGCAGGTCGCGGCATCGGCCGACCAGGACAGCGAGCAGCGCTCGATCGCGAGCTGCAGGCCGTCCGAAAGGTCGGTGCCCGTGGCCGTCTGCAGCTGGAGGGCCGACATCGGCAGGGTCCCGGCGTTCGTCAGGTCGAGGAGGCGCCGGGCCGTGCCGCCGGGGACGAGTCCTGCGACGGGGACCGGCACGGTCGTCGCTCCGGTGCCGGTGAACGTCGCGATGACGGTGCCGGAGGCGACCCGCGCGCTCACGGAGCCCCGGTCCAGGAGCACGGCGGTGGCGGTGGCGGCGGCGCCGAGGACGAGCGCGCCGGCGACGAGTCCCGCCAGGCCGGCGCGGGAGACCACGCGGCGGCGGACCTCGGGGGAGTGGCGCGGGGCTCCGCGGTCGCGGGAGGACGGCCGGGCGCTGTGCCGTCCGTGCTCAGCGGGCGGACGCAGGGGCTCCGGGGGCGGCGTGCCGTCCGACGAGCGGTGCGCGCCGCTCACGGGGCGACCTCCGCGGGGCGGCGCCAGATGGCGATCAGGAGCGCGCCCACGATGACCGCGCCGCCCGCGGCGAAGAGCGCGAACCGCGCCTCCGGGTGGGCGAGGCCGATGCTCGGCCAGCCCAGCAGCGGCACCACCGAGCTCTCGCGCCAGATCCGCTCGTCCGCGATCGTCACGATCCACGGGTCGGCCGACTCGTTGTTGTCGCCCTTGGTGGTGAGCGCCAGCTGGCCGGGCTCGCGGCCGCGGAGTGCCGCCGCCTCCTCCTCGGAGTAGACGAGGGTGACGCGGTGGATGACGCGGCGGCCCGGATCGTCCGGGTCGGTGAAGACGATCACGTCGCCGGCGCGGATCGCGGCCTGGTCGACGGGCAGGGTGACGGCGAGGGAGCCGACGGGCATCCCGGGCGCCATCGAGTTCGACAGCACCGGCACGAGCCGCACGAGACCGAGCGCGGAGAGGACGAAGACGGCGATGCCGGCGACGGCCACGATCGTGACCAGGCCGCCGAGGAGAGCGCGGAGGGCCTTCACGCCTGCTCCCTCCGGTGACGACGGCGCGCCGCCGCGGCGAGCAGGGCGCCCGAGCCGAGGGCGAGCATCCCGCCCAGGAGCGCAGCGCCCAGGTCGCGGCCGGTGACGGCCAGCCCGCCGCCCGCCGCTCCGGGGAAGGAGCCGGGGCCGGGCGTCGCGGAGGGATCCTCCTCCGTCGTGCCCACGAGCACCCGCAGCGACGCCGCCGCGAGCTCGGTCCCGTTGCCGGCCGACTCCGGGAACAGGACGCGGACGCGCACGCCCACGGTGGCCCCGCGCTCGAGCGGACGGACACCGTCGAGCCGGCCGAGCGTCGCCGCGGGTCCGGATCCGAGCGGCATCGCGTCCTCCGGGCAGAGGTAGCGCTCGACCGTGCGCTCCCCGTCGACGACCTCGGCGACCGTGAACGCCGAGTCGCAGAGCTCGACGGACAGCTGGAGGCCGTCGCGCGGGTCCTGCGCCAGCGTCCCTCCGTCGACCGCGAAGGCCACGGAGACCCCCTGCGGCGACAGGCCGGTGCTGGTCACCTCGACCGCCCACTCGGCGCGGTCGCCCGGAGCGAGGTCGGTGAGGGATCCGGGCGCCGAGAGCTCGCGCACGTCGAGCACGCCGACGGGCTCGGCGCTCGCCGCGGGCGCGAGGAGCACCGCCGCGAGGACGGCGACGAGCGCACGGGCGTGGGGCATGGGGACGACTCCGGGAGGAAAGGGGGATGCCTCCGCCCCGCGCCGGTGGCGGCCGGGCAGGACGGAGGCGGTGGGGGACGGTCTACTTCTGGATGCCGGCGCGCTGGATCGCGGCGGCCGTGAAGGTGACCGTGGCGGAGGCGTTCTCGTACGCGTTGTCGGCCGCGGTCGGCAGGACGAGCTCGATGAGCGTGTTCAGCGTCACGTCACCGGCGTCCGAGGGGAAGGTCCCGGTCGTGGTGGGGGTGATGCCGAAGTTCGCCGGGGTGAAGTCGACCGCGCCGGCCTGGCCGCCGATGGACGACAGCTTGCCGGATCCGGTGACCGTGGTGGTCCCGCTGCAGGAGTACGGGCCCGCCGGAGTCGTGGTGGGGGCGGTCGTCCAGGCGGTGGAGCAGGTCAGCAGGCGGTAGTCGAGGCCGTTCGGGCCGGAGACGAGAGACTGGCCGACACGGTTCTGGTCGGTGGTGTCGGATCCCACGACGTCGTTGGTGACGGCCTGCGAGAAGCGCACCGACGAGACGAGGTCGCCGTCGTTGGTGGCGTTCGGCAGGACGATCGTCACCGGGCGCTGGATGGTGTCTCCGGGCGCGATGTCCGTCACGATGAAGGTGCCGTCGAGGTTGATGTCGAGCTGTCCGGCGTCCGCGGTGACGCTGGCGGTCCCGGAGTCGGTGAACACGGCGAAGGCGCCGGCGCCGGCGAGGGCTCCCGCGGCGAGGAGGACGCCGCCGGTGAGGGCGATCTTCTTCCAGGGGCTGCGACGGGTGGGTGCTGTGGTGGTCATGGCGACCGTTCCTTTCTGGTGGGTGGTGCCCGGTGCGGGCGTGGTCTCCCTCACGAGGACACGTGCAGGACGAGAGGGGTGTCGGCGGGGAGGCATCAGCAGCCTCCGGCGGTGGTGACGGCCGGCTGGGCGACGGCGGTCGAGGCGGCGGACGCGACTCCGAGCCAGCGCTGCAGGTCCGGGCGGACCCGCCACTGGTAGCTGCGGCCCTCACCGACCCGGTCGTCGGTGAAGCTCGTCGCGGAGGCGGCGGGTGCCGCGATCACGGTCCAGGGGCCGGGCGTCGTCCCCGCGAGGCGGCGCTCGAGGGTCCAGCCGGTCGCTCCAGCGGCGGCCGACCAGCTCACGAGGGTGCTCGGCCGACCGGCCGTGCAGCTCGCGACAGGCGTGGCGACCACGGAGGACCTGGTCCAGGCGCCGAGCCCGACCGCTCCGCTCGTCGTGCCGGTGCCGGAGAAGCCGCGCCGGACGAGGGGAGCGGGATCGACCCACACCGTGATCGTGCCACCAGCCGTGAGCGCGCCGTCCGTGACCGTGTACGCGATCGTCGCGCTCCCGGTCCAGCCGTCGGCCGCGGGCGTGTAGGTGCACGTGGATCCGGAGCAGGAGAAGGTGCCGCGCAGCCCGGCCGGGACGCTCGTGCCGGCCAGGGCGAGGGTCGCGCCCGCGTCCTCGTCGGTGTCGTTCGCGAGCGGAGCGACGGCGACGGCGGGGCCGCCGGTGGTCGCGACCACGCGGTCGGGCCGGGCGACCGGCGCGCGGTTCAGCGCGGTGACGGTGACCGTGACCCGCACGTTCCAGGTGCCGTACTGGCCCGAGAGCGAGTAGTCGAAGACGTCGGTGCCGACGTAGGCGGCGATCGGGCGGTAGGTGCACTGGCCGCGGGTCGCTCCGCTCGCGGCGCAGGAGACGGACCCCTGCACGGGAGTGGCGGGGGCGGGGGTCGCCGCGCCTCCGATCGCCCTCGGGGTCGCCGAGAGCTGCGCGCGCGAGAAGGTCGCGCCGGTCGCGGCGGGCCCGTCGTTCGCGAGCACGTCGATCACGACCGATCCGCCCTGCACGACCGTCGCGGCGTCGGCCGCCGGATCGGGGATCACCGAGATGCTCACCGAGGCCGTGCGGGTGAAGGCCCCGCCGGTCGGGCCGGTCGCCGTCGCCGTGGCGGTGTTGGCGATCGTGCCGGCGGTGACGTCGGCGGCGGTGGTCGTGTAGGCGGCGGTCGCGGTGACGACCTGGCCGGGCAGCAGTCGTCCGGAAGTGCCCGGCCAGGAGTAGGTGAGAGCGGAGAGCCCGCTCTTGGGGTCGCTGATCGCGACCGCGGTGAGGGTGGTGGTGCCGGTGTTGGTCGCGCGGAAGGTGTAGGTCACCACGGTGCCGGCGGCGCTGATGAAGGCGGGGTTCGCGGTCTTGGCGAGCGCGAGGTCGTTCGTGCGGGTGATCGTCACCGTCCGCGAGGCGGTGGCAGTGACGGCGGCGCCCGTCGGAGGGGTGCCGGTCGCGGTGGCGGTGTTGAGGACCTGGCCCGCGTCGACGTCGGCCTGCGTGAGCGTGTACGACGCGGTCGCGGTGACCGTCTGGCCGATCTCGAGGCGCCCGGCGGTCCCCGGCCAGGAGTAGGCGAGCGCGGAGAGCCCGCTCTTGGGATCGGTGACCGTGACGGAGCTCAGCCCGGTGTTGCCCGTGTTGGTGGCGGTGAAGCTGTAGGAGACGGTCGAGCCCACGGCGGCCCCGGTCGGGATCGTGCCGTTCTTCGTCAGCGAGATCGAGGGCGCGTAGCGGATCGGCGTGGTGGCCGTGGAGGTCGCGGTGACCGTCACGGGCGAGGCGGCCAGGGTGCGGCCGGAGACGGTCGCCGTGTTGACGAGCGACGTGTTCTTGTCGATGTCGGTCTGCAGCACCGTGTACGGCGCCGACGTGAAGGTGGCGCTCGCTCCGGGGGCGAGCTGCGTCGAGGCGGGCGTGATGCCGGTGACCTTCGGGTCGGCGACGGCGACCGTCTGCAGTGTGACGTTGCCGGAGTTGAGGGCGAGGAAGGAGTAGCGGATCTGCTCTCCGGCGTCGGCCTGGGCGTTGCCGTTCGTGTCGGTGAGCAGGGCGGTCTTGGTGAGGGTCAGAGCGGGAGCCGGGGTGGCGATGGGGGCGGTGACGGTGGCGGTCCTGCTCGTGACGGGGGTCGTTGTCACGACGTTCGAGATCGTCTCCGTCTTCGTCGCTGCAGCGGTCGCCGTGTTGACGAACGAGCCGGCCACCGCTTCGGCGGCCGTGACCGTATGGGATCCCGTGCAGATGGTGGAGGCGAGCGGGAGCAGGGTCGTCGTCGGACAGGAGATGCTCGCGGCCTTCGGGTCCGTGACGACGATCCCGGTGAGCGTGCCCCGGATAGACCCGTTCGTGACGACGAACTGGTAGGGGATGACGGATCCCTCGGCGTAGGCGACGGGCTGCGTGGTGGTGCGGTCGATCTGCTTGACCAGAGTGATGTCGTCGAGAGTGTTGATGGACGAGACGGAGACGTTGCGGACGAGGTGGGTGTCGTTCGATCCACCGGTGGACGCCGTGAAGCCGAGCTTGTAGGTCGAGGGCGCTGCGGTCGGCATCGTGAACTGCATCAGCTGCGTCAGCGCGGAGGCGGCCATTCCCGCCGAGGTGCCCCAGTAGACCGTGACGACGGGGGAGGCCGTGGCGGACACGGTGATCCGCACGGTCCTGCCGTAGCTCGCGGGCGGATTGCCCGACGAGACGGTGATCGGGGTGCGGACGGAGGTGAGCGTCGGCGGCGGCGCGGCCTGCAGGAAGCAGTAGCCGGTCTGGCCCTGGCCTGCACCGCGGGCGACGATCTGATTCGCGACCTGGCCCTGGCCTGAGCCGGAGGGGCACCCGAATCCGAGTCCGTAGGTGGGCGGGGCGTTGGGTGTCGTGCTCTGCGTGGGAGGTCTGGCCGAGAAGTTCCCGTAGGCGTCGATGCCGATGCCGAGATAGCCGCCGTTCACACCCTCGACGGTCGCGGACTGACCGTAGCCGAGCGAGCCGCCAGGGGCTCCGGCCGCCGTCAGGGACTTCGAGCCGTCCGTGAGGAAGAAGCCGATGCCGTCTGCTCCGAGGAGGCCGAGGGCGGAGCTGTACTGGTACTGGTCGAACTGGACGTCGATGCCGCCCATCGCGGGGATCGGCCGGTTGAAGACCGCGCCGCCCTTGGCGTTGTTCCGGGCGTCGGTGAGCTGCAGGAAGCCCGGACTCGTCGCGGCGGCGGGGGCCTGAGTCCGGTTGGCGCAGACGCCGAGATTCGAGGAGCCGGTCGGCGGAGCAGTGGTCGCCGCCGTGATGCAGGCGCCGTCGAGCGCCTGCCACGCCGAGTCCGCGACGCTGGTGCCGCCGAAGCCCTCCTGGAGCAGGACCGTGGCCGCCGCGGCCCTCGACGCGGGCAGGACCACGAGGACGGCGGCGAGCAGGAGCAGGACGAGGCCGAGGGCGATCGAGCGGTCGTGGCTCGGTCGAGCATGCGCGTTCGACACGGATCGACCTCCCCCCGGGGCGCCTCGCCGGGCCTTCCGGATGGAGCGGGATCACGATAGGTCGCGGCTCGGAGGCGCCCTGTCCCCCTGAGACGGGACGTGGGCGGCGGACGACGGGCCCCTGATCCGGTGGGCACGCAGAAGGGGGAGAGCGAGCGCTGAACCAGCGCTCAGGTGGTGTCCAGAAAACGCGACCTATCCGGGGGTCCCCCGCGAGAGTGTTGACGTGCGCACGGCCCTCGCGCCGGGCTCAGGGCGGCCTGGATCCGTGCCGGCCCCGCGGGACCCCGGAGTTCCGCCACCGACACGATGCAGTTCCGCCCCCGTGGCGGGCATCTCCAGAGCAGTGGCGCGAGATAGCGCTCTCACCAGGACCTTCTCCGGATCGCTCCGCTGCTCGACGCCAGGTGGGAGCGCCGCCGCGGGTGTCCCTGAAGTGGGTCTGGTGGTCGCGCGGCGGACGCGGGAGGATGCATTCGCGCCTGCCCGCCCGCACGGTCCCCCGAAGGACCGCACCGCGCCCCCTCCACGGTGGTCCGATCCGGACCGCAGCACCCCCCTCACACCTTCCGGTCAGGCTCCGCCGACCGAGCAGCCCTCTCCACGTCGGGATCCCATGTCCTCTCCTGCGCGCCACAGCCGCCGTCTCGTCCTCACCGGAGCCGCCCTCGGCGTCGGATCCGCCTTCGCCTACGCGATGACCGCGTCCGCGGCGCCCGACTACAGCGTGATCCCGCCGCTGCCCAACGAGCTCGGGCGCAGCGACACGGCGATCTCGCGCGTGGGGAAGAAGCCGTACCAGATCATCGACGTGATGATCGGCACCGACCGCGCGCGGCTCTTCGTTCCGCACACCGCGGTCCCCTCGCAGCGGATCGGCCGGGTCGTCTACTGGTACTACCACGCCAACGGGAGCACCTACGCGGCCCTGTCCGGCGCCTACCAGTACAGCGCCGACCAGGCCGTCGACAAGGGCGTCATCTCGATCTGCCCGAACTACGGCGGCAGCATCTACACGAACAAGCGGGCCGTCGCCATGCAGGTGGACGCGGTCGCCTGGTTCCAGAAGACGTGGCGGATCGGGGCGAGCTTCCTCCGCTCGAACTCCGGCGGTGGCGCACTGCTCTGCTGGGCGTACGGCAACAAGCTGGTCCCCGAGATCCGCGGCGCGTACCACGCGGCCGGCGTCTACGACATGGCCGACATGGCCCGCCGCGATCCGGGGCGCGTCCTGCCGGACTACGACAACGACCCCTCGACGATCCCGGCGACCGACCCCGCGCTGCTGCCGCAGGCCTCGTGGGCGGGGGCGCGGATCCGCACGACCGGCTCGACCGAGGACGTCCTCGTCCCCATCGCCGTGCACGGAGGGGCGTGGGTCGCGCTCGCGAAGCCCGTCGCGAAGGAGGCGGTGGTCCTCTACACGCCGACCGAGGGCGCTCCGAACGGCCACAACGTGCCGAGCCTGACGAACAAGGACATGCTCGACACGTTCGACCGCTGGCTCGCGGAGCAGCCGGTCGTTCCGCTGCCCGACGAGCCCGCCTCGTCGATCCCGGGCGAGGGCACGTACCAGAACTCCTCGCCGCTCATCACGACGGCGGGCACCTGGAGCACGATCTCCTCCTCCGCCGACAGCGGTGGAAGCATCAGCTACTCCAGCTCGGCCGGAGCGTCCGCGAGCTTCCGCTTCTCGGGCACGGGCGTCAGCTGGGTGAGCCGGATGACGGCGACCTCCGGCATCAACGAGGTGCTGCTCGACGGCGTCCTTGTCGCCACCGTCGACCGCTACAGCCCCACGACCCGCTCGGGTCAGACGGTCTGGACGAGCGGGCCGATCGCCGCCGGCACCCACACGGTCACGATCCGCCGCGGGACGACGCGCAACCCGGCGTCCACCGGATCCACGCTGATCCTCGACGCCTTCGTCGTGACCGCGGGGACCGTCTCCACGTCGACGCCCACCCCCACCGCGACGGCGTCTCCGACCAGCACGCCGACGCCCACCGACACGCCCACTCCGACCGAGACCCCGACGGCCACGTCCACGCCCACCCCGACCTCGACGCTGCCGGCGGCGGGGACGTACCAGAACGGAGCCGCCGTCATCGCGACGGTCGGCACCTGGGCGACGCTCTCGAGCACCGCCGACAGCGGCGGCAGCATCTCGTACTCCAGCACCTCCACGGCCTCGGCGACCCTCCGCTTCCGGGGCACGAAGGTCAGCTGGGTGAGCCGGATCACCCCGACCTCCGGCATCAACGAGGTCCTGATCGACGGCGTGCTCGTCGCCTCCGTCGACCGCTACAGCGCCACGAACCGCTCGGCCCGCACCGTGTTCACCAGCAGCACCCTCAGTGCCGGTGAGCACACCATCACCATCCGCCGCGGCAGCAAGCGCAACGCCGCCTCCACGGGCAACTCGCTGATCCTGGACGCCTTCGTCGTCGTGTGAGCCGCTCGAGCGCCCGAGCCGCCCGCGTGATTCCGGACAGAGGACGCGGGCGGGCTCGGGTGGTCGGGTGTCCGGGGGCTCGTGGAGGGGGCCCTTGTCGCTGAGGCGCTCGCTCGGCGCCCACTGCGTCGAGTCGCCCGGGGATGCAGCTCTTAGCGTTCTCGGAACCGTCTCGGGCACCTCAGCGGGCCTCGCGCGAGGCGGCCCGTGCGAGCATGCGGGGATGAGAACGCTGATCCTCGGAGGCACGGGCTGGCTCGGCGGGCACCTCGCGGCGGAGGCGCTGCGGCGCGGCCACGACGTGACCTGCCTCGCGCGGGGGACGGCCGTGCCCGCGGGGGTGTCTCTCGTCCGGGCCGACCGCGACCGCGAGGACGCTCTCGACGCCGTGGCTGCGGCACCGTGGGACGCGGTGATCGACGTCTCCTCGACCCCGCGGCACGTCCGCCGATCCGTCCGCGACCTGCGCTGCAGCGCCTACGTCCTCGTCTCGACCACGAGCGTCTACGCCGAGAACGCGGTCGTCGGCGCGGACGAGGACGCCGAGCTGCTCCCTCCCTCCGACGACCCCGCCTCGTACGGCGCCGCGAAGGCCGCCTGCGAGCAGACCGTGCTTGCCGGATCCGCGCCGTCCCTGATCGCGCGCGCCGGGCTGATCGGCGGCCCCGGCGACCCCACGAGCCGCTCCTCCTACTGGCCCTGGCGCTTCAGCGCGCGGTCCGGGCCCGTGCTGGTGCCGGATGCGCCCGGACTGCCGACGTCCGTGGTCGACGTGCGGGACCTCGCCGCCTGGCTGGTGGCGTCCGCCGAGGCGCGGGTGGAGGGCGTGATGAACGTCTGCGGGACCCCCGTGCCGTTCGCCGAGCACCTGGCCGTGGCGCGCGGCGGGTCGTCCGCCGAGCCGGTCGCCGTGCCGGAGGAGTGGCTGCTCGAGCGCGGCGTCGGCCAGTGGGCGGGCCCCGGCTCGCTCCCGCTGTGGATCGCGGACCCGGACTGGCGCGGCATGAACGCCCGCTCGACGGCACGGGCGGAGGCCGCGGGCTTCGAGCGCCGCGACCTCACCGAGACGCTGCGGGACGCTGCGGCCGCGCACGTGCCGGGACGCGGCGCCGGGCTGGGGGAGGAGCGGGAGCGGGAGCTGCTGGGGGAGTGGGGGCGGGGCGGGGGCCGACGGGGTTGAGTCGATCGATGGAGAGACCAGCCCGGTGACGGGGTACCTCGGTCAGAGCGCGGAAGAAGTTTCGCTTCGTGCCCGCCAGGCAGCCGCTCGCCCGATGCGGGCCAGCTGAGCGAGCATCTCGCCCGGCGGCCTCGTGACATCGATCCGCACCGGCTCGACGCGGTGACGCGAGATGGTCTCGACACGACGACGTCGACCCCGCTCGCCTGTCCCCCCCTAGAACGACCGGGTCGAGCGGGGTAGCCCCCATCCGTGGTCACTCGTCCCGCTCGGCTGGGTCGCTCCTTTGCGACGGCGCGTCGAAAGGCGCGGTCTGAGCCGCATCGTCTTCGCCCTGCGATCCATTCGCGCGACGACGCAAGGCGCCTTCTGCGAGGCGGATGGAGAGGTCGTCTGTCGCTGCTCGGCCACGAGTCACCGCCTCGTCGCCGAAGCGACGGGCTGCATCGAATCCTTCAGCGCCCGTCTCGAGGACCTTGTCGCGGGCGTCGGCCACAGCGGCGAACCAGCCCCTGGCCTTCATCGAGTCGCGGAGACGTTCAAGGCCGACGTGGAGGTGGAAGTCGACCACACCGCTCGCGAGGCGGTCGCTCGATTCGACAACAGCACGGGCGCCGAGCGGATTCAACAGAACTCGCGCATTTGCACTGCCCGCAGCCGAGTCCATACGAGCGATCAGGCGCTCCGTGCTGCGAGCGATCGTGTCGAGCCGGTTCTTCCGAGCAGTCTGCAGGCCGATGCGGTGCTCATCGAGATCGTCCGCAGCCGAATCCAGGACTCGATCGATCTCGAGAATCGCGGTCGATTCCTGCAGCTGTATGCATCGGGCGAGCACGGCGAGCCACTCGCGGACCTTCGGCTCGGCCTCCCGGGTCGCCTTCGCGATGTCTCCCAGTTTCGTCGTCCGCTCGAGCTTCTCGGCCAGGGCGTCGAGCTGTCGCAGGGCGTAGGCCTGAGTGCGTGCGAGGGTCAAAGTGGTCGACTGCACTTTAGACCACGTGACCTCGGACACCCGACGAGTCCGCTCGCGAATGGTCATCGCCTCCTCGATCACGAGGTCGACGCCGATCATGTCGGCCAGTACGGCGTCCTTCTGGTTGCGGAGAAGATCGTCCACCTTCTCGTCGATCGTCGCGAGATAGTCGTTTATCTCGTCGATCGACTGCTGCATGGAAGCTTGCGCCATCATCCCCGCCACGCTCGACAACGCTGCCGGGTTGGTCAGGAGCGCCCCGGGGCCGGTCTGCGCGAACTGGACGATGCTCTTGATCCGGCCGTCCTTGCCCTGCACGACACCCATCGCGAGTCCGCTCTTGGAGTTCACCATGTGGCCGTGCTTCCGCAGCGCAGTGGCGGATTGCTCGGTCAGTTTCACCCATCGACCGGAACCGGCCGAGATCGCGGCCGCTGCCTGCACTACGCCCGCCGCCGCGCCGGCTGCCGGTCGGAGGCGCTCGAGTCCAAGGTCCTTCGATTCGAGACCCTCCGAATGCAGAAATCGGTCCACAGCCGAAGGCTCTCCGATCACGGCTATGCCGTCAGCGTCCTCGATCAGCTGAATGTCGTCGTCCATAGTCGGCTCCTGTCGGTTCGATCGCGCTCCTCTGGGAACACATGATGCTCATCCCACCATGTGCTCGGATCGGAGGAGAAGTGGGCCACGGCGCGGGCGGAAGATGACTGTCGGCTCACGAAGGATTGCTCCGTCACTCGTTACGGCGGTCCCGGGATTCACGCGAGAAAAGCTGTCAGCGCGGGGCAGGACTCCCGGCGTCAGCGGAACCACGCGAGCCCGGCACGCGCCCGGTCCCCGTCACGACGCCGCGCACCCCGCCCGGCGTCAGCGCCCCGGCACTCCCGCGTACACCGCGAGGTACTCGTCGACCATCCGATCCACCGCGAAGCGGCGGCGCGCTGTCTCCCGGACGGACGCGCGGTCGAGGAGCCCGACCCGCTCGACCGCGGCGACCGCCTCCGACAGGGAGCCCACCGCGTACCCGGTGACGCCCTCGTCGATGATCTCGGCCATGGATCCGCGGCGGTACGCGATCACCGGCGTCCCGCACGCCATCGCCTCGACGACGGAGAGGCCGAACGGCTCGTCGAAGCCGATCGGATGCAGGAGCGCGAGCGCCCCGCCGAGCACGAGGGCGCGCTCCTCCGGCCCGACCGAGCCGCGGTAGACGACGCGCGTCCCGTCGGCGAGCGGCTCGACCTCCTCGCGCCGGTAGCGCTCGTCCTGCACGATGCCGCAGATGAGGAGGCGGCGCCCGGCCGCGGCGGCGATCCGGACCGCCTCCGCCGTGCCCTTGTCGGGGTGGATCCGGCCGAGGATCACGAGGTCCTCGCCTCCGGATCCGGCGGGGAAGCCGTCCACGTCGATCCCGTGGTGCACCGTCGCCGCGTAGTCGAGCTCGGGGGAGCGGTCGCTGTCCGAGATCGACACCAGGTGCGCGGTGCGCGGGTGCCGCAGCGCCTCGCGGTAGGCGGGCAGGATCTCGGGCCCCGAGAAGCCGTGCACCGTCGTCACCAGGAATACGGCCGCGGCGGCGTCGACGTCGACGCAGCGGCGGATCAGGAGGCCGGCGTCGCGAGTGGCGTCCTCGCGGCCGTGCCCGGCGCGGAGGGCCTACTCGAGGAGGAAGGCGCGCCCGTTGATCAGCAGCGTGTCGCCGTCGGTCGCGGCGAGAACGCCGAATTCGTCGACGGAGCGGGTGGAGTCCCCGGCGGTGTCCGAGGTCGCGGCGACAGCGGGAGTGGCTGCGGCGGCGGTGAGGAGGAGCCCGCAGGCGAGTGCGGTGATCACGGTCGTGCGGTTCATCGGCGTCGTCCTTGGCGTCGTGGTGGGCCGCTTCTCGTGGAGGCGGCGGGAACTGGTTCCGAGCCTAGGGCGCTGAGCCCGTCAACGCCCTGGGTCGTTCCTTGGGTTCAGCTATGAAGTACCGTGCAGCCATGCCCTGGGGACGCCTCTACTTCGCCGTGCAGGCGCTCGGCGGCGCGGCCTGGTGGGTCGCCGTGGCGCTCGTCCCCGCCGTGCGGATCGCGACGCTCGGCAGCCTCGATCCCGTCCCTGTCGCGGCTCTCGACCTCCCGCTGTTCGTCGGCGCCTCCGCTCTGGCCGCGGCCGGGATCCGCTGGGCGGCCGTCACCGCGACGGCCTGGACGCTCCTCGTCGCGGTCGCCCTGGCCGTCTGGGTCACCCTGACGGGGGAGGCGGGCTGGGGCGTCGTCGCGATGCTCGCCGCGGCGGGCGGCTCCGTCGTCGCGGCGTGCCTGCTCCTGCTCGGCCGGGTGCCCACGCGCTGGATCGCCTCCGGTCCCTTCTCCTTCCGGGTCGCGACCGCGGGCCGCCGGCCCGGATCGCACCTCGCCGCGACCCTCGGGCAGATCGCGGTGTTCTGGGGAGGCGCGCTGGTCGTCGTCCCGCTGGTGATCGCCGCGCTGGAGGAGCGCTGGGGCGTGGGCCTCGGAGAGGCGCCGCCCGCGGTCGTCTGCCTCGGCGTCCTGCTGTTGGTCGCGGCGAGCGCCCTCGGGATCTGGTCGGGACTCACGATGTCGCTCCTCGGCGACGGCACGCCGCTGCCGATCGCGATGACCAACCGGCTGGTGATCGCCGGGCCCTACCGCTGGGTCCGCAACCCGATGGCGGTCGCCGGCATCGTGCAGGGAGCGGCGGTCGGGCTGCTGCTCTCGTCGTGGCTGGTCGTGCTGTACGCACTCCTCGGCGCCGTCGTCTGGAACCAGGCCGTGCGCCCGCTGGAGGAGGCGGACCTCGCCGCCCGCTTCGGCGCCGACTTCGAGCGCTACCGCTCGCGCGTCCGCTGCTGGGTGCCCCGCCGCCCGGAACCGCTGCCGCGCCGGGGGTAGCCGCTGCCGCAGTGCGGTCGTAGAGGCGTTCCGCTCCCGCCGGGACACCGCCTCGGACGCGCCTCTCGCGACGGCGACGCGCCTCGCCCGCCGACCCCGTCACTCCGCGGTGCGCCCGCGCCCCACCACCGCGGCGACCAGCCCCGCCGAGACCGCGGCCAGCGCGACCAGCACCCCGCCCACGCCGAGCGTCCCCGCCACGAGCGGAGTCGCGAGCGCCAGCGCGACACCGGGGAGCGCCAGGCGCGCGGGCATCGGCTGGTGCTCGCCGAGCGGCGCGTGCACCGCCCACAGGGTCAGGACGAAGACCGCGACCGGGACCGCGACGGCCGCGCCGATCACCGTGTCGGACGCCTCGAGGTGGCCCGCGGTCGCGGCGACGGCCGCCTCCAGCCCGGATCCCAGCGCCGCGAGGGCCGCGAACGCCGCGAAGTGCGCGTAGCCCCAGCGGTAGGAGAGGCCGCGCCGCCGCTCCAGCAGCTCGCCGGAGGGATGCGAGAACGACAGCCACCACAGCGCGAACACGATCACCAGCCCGCAGGCCGCGACCAGCACGAGCGAGGTGCTGACGCCCGCCTCCGTCACCGCCCGCTGCACGCCCATCACCGCCGCGAGGACGCCCTCGCCGAGCAGGATGATCGTGAACAGCCCGTACCGCTCGGCGACGTGGTGCGGATGCCAGTTCGCGTCCCCCGCCCGCTGCGCCCAGAGGGGCACCGCCAGCTCGCAGGCGACCAGGAGCAGGAAGCTCACCACCCCGACCTCCTCGGGCAGGAGCAGCCGCAGCAGCCAGCCGACCTGCACGATCGAGAAGCCGACGGCGTTGCGCACTGCGGAGGTGCGGTGCTCCGGAGTGGACACGGCGACGCGGATCCACTGGCTCACCAGCGCGAACCGCATGATCGCGTACCCGATGGTGATCGCCCGGTAGTCGCCGTCCTCGAAGCCGGCCGGCACTCCCGCCGCGAGCACCAGGACGCCGCCCATCTGGGCGAGGGTCAGCAGCCGGTACGGCACATCGTCGGTGTCGTACCCGGACGCGAACCAGGTGAAGTTCATCCACGCCCACCAGATCGCGAAGAACACCATGCCGAAGGGGAGGAGCCCCTCGGCGAGGTGCCCCTCCTCGGTGGCGTGGGCGAGCTGCTGGGCGATCTGCGCGATCGCGACGACGAAGGTCAGGTCGACGAGCAGCTCGAGCGGACTCGAGACGCGGTGCGCCTCGTCGATCGCGCGCGGCTGCATCCGCACGCGGAGGGGGTGCGCGGGGGAGGCGGGCATGCGCTCATCCTGCACCCGGAGGGCTTCTGCGCGAGTGCCGCGCCCGCCTCCCGCGACCCTCGGCGCCCGCCCTCGCACCGAGTGTCCAGAAGTCGTCGCACTCGAGCGCGAGTGCGACGACCATCGGACACTCGCGGTCGGCCGGACCTCGCGGGGCCGGGCTCACACTCGCCGGGTACGTCGCAGCCGCGCCCCGCGCCGGCCCCCGCAGGACCCCCGCCTACGATGGGTCGGGATGTCCCCCGAATCCGCGCTCGCCGCCCCGACCCGCGCGTCCCCGGGCGCCCGGCGGTCGCGGCGCGGGCCGCTCCTCGGGCTCGCCCTGGTCGCCGTCCTCGTGGCGACGCGCCTGCTCGCCCCGGACGCGGCGGGCGACGCCCTCTCGGACGCGGTGCGCGACTTCCTCACCCTCTCGATCAGCGTCGTCATCGAGTCGCTGCCGTTCGTGTTCCTCGGCATCGTCCTCTCGATCGCGGTGCAGCTGTGGGTGCCCGAGGCCGTGCTGCTGAGGATCCTGCCCAAGCGGGCGCTCCCGCGGCGGCTCGTGATCTCGCTGCTCGGCGTGCTCCTCCCGGTCTGCGAGTGCGGCAACGTGCCGCTCGCGCGCGGGCTGATCGTCAAGGGCCTCTCGGTGTCGGAGTCGATGACGTTCCTCCTGGCCGCGCCGATCGTGAATCCGATCACCATCGTCACGACCTACCAGGCCTTCGGCTGGGCCGACGGGATCCTCGTCTGGCGCATCGTCGGCGGCTTCGCGATCGCGAACCTCGTCGGCTGGATCTTCAGCCGCCACTCCGAGCCGATGAGCCTGCTCACCGACCGCTTCCGCGCTGCCTGCGAGGCGGGCGAGCGGCCCTCCCGCTCCCTCCGCGACCGCTCCCGGCGCAGCGTGCTGCTGTTCGCCGAGGAGACCGGGGCGATGATGCCGGCGCTGTTCGTCGGCGCCGCCATCGCGGGGCTGATCCAGGTCGGCGTCTCGCGCGACGTGCTGACCACGCTCGGCGGCGACCCGCTCTGGTCGGTGCTGGCGCTGATGGTGCTCGCCTTCGTCATCTCGATCTGCTCGAACGTCGACGCGTTCTTCGTGCTCTCGTTCGGCTCCACGTTCCTGCCGGGAGGCATCATCGCGTTCCTCGTCTTCGGCCCGATGATCGACGTCAAGATGCTCGCGCTGCTGCGCACCACGTTCTCGGCCGCGACGCTGGTGCGCGTCACCGTGCTGGTCGCCCTCGCCGCGGCCGTGCTGGGACTGGCGGTGAACTATGCGCTCTGAGCGCCTCCTCGCCCGCTGGAAGGGCGTCGTCCTCAGCCTGATCGGCGTCGTCTCGACCCTGTGGCTCGCGGCGACCGGTCGGCTCGGCCTCTACATCCACCCCCGCTACTTCGAGTTCTCGGTGGTGCTCGCGGTGATCGCCGGAGTGCTGCTGATCGCAGCGTTCGCGGTCGTGCCGGGCGCCGAGGAGGACGCCCACGAGCACGAGCACGAGGACGACGTCGAGCACCTCCACGCCCCCGCACCCGCCGGCCCCTGGCGCCGGGTGGTCGCGGTCGCGGCCGGAGTCGCGGTGATCGCCTCCGCCGCCGTCGCCCTGCTCGTGCTCCCGCCGGCCGCCCTCACCGCCTCGACCGCGACGCAGCGCGAGGTCAACACCAGCGCCGTCGACGCCTCCGTGACCGCCGCTGCGCCCACCGGCGACACCGCCTCGTTCAGCGTGCGCGACTGGGCGACCCTGCTGCGCCAGGGCGCGAGCGAGCAGTTCCTCGCCGGCCGCACGGCCACGGTGAGCGGATTCGTGACCCCCGACGCCTCCGACCCCGAGAACGTCTTCTACATCGCCCGCTTCGTCGTCACCTGCTGCGCGGTGGACGCCCAGCCGGTGGGCGTGCCGGTCTACCAGGCCGGCTGGGCCGACACCTGGTCGGAGGGGCAGTGGCTGGAGGCGAGCGGCGGCTTCGGCGCGAACCCGAGCGTCACCAGCGCCGAGGCGGTCGTGCTGGAGCCGGAGGCGCTCACTCCGATCGACGAGCCGGCGATGCCGTATGTCTACTGAGCGCGGCGCGTCTCCGGAGCGCGGCGCGTCTCCGGAGCGCGGCACGTCGGCGCAGAGCGGGCGACGGGACAATGGCGGCGCTCCCGGCCTCGACTCCGCAGGCGCCTCCCGCTTCCCACGGCTCTTCTGGGCGGTCGTCGCGGTGCTCGTCCTCGCGGTCGGAGGCCTGACCGCCGCCACCGTCGCGAAGGGGCCCCGGGTCGCCTCCCTCGAGGTCAGCACCGACGGCGTGGTCGAGCGCGACGGCTCCCGAGCCCGCCTGCACCTCGACCAGGCGCTCGAGCCCGACGCGCTCGACCGCGTCCGCGTCGCTCCGGACGCCCCGCACACCACCGAGCTCGACGGCGGCGTGCTCACCGTCACCTTCACCGACACCCTCCGCTACGCCACCCGCTACGAGATCGGGATCGACGACGCCCGCAGCGCCGCGACCGGCTCGGCCGCCGACGTCTCCGCCTCCTTCACCACGAAGGACCCCGACCTCTTCACCCTCGATCGCACCGCCGACGACCCCTCGCAGCCCGACGCCGTCCGCGTCCGCCCGCTCTCCGGAGGCGACGCCCGGGTCCTCGTCACGGCCGACCGGATCCAGGACTACGCCGTCGTCGGCCCGGTGCTGGTCGTCGTGACCATCGAGCCGGACGACACGAACCTCCTCCGCACGGTCACGCTCGACACCGGCTCCGAGGGCGTCATTCCGCTGCCCGGCCCCGGGATCGTGCGCGAGCTGCACTCCTCGCCCGAGAAGGGCGTGCTCGGCTGGACCTTCACCGGGCAGGCGCCGTCGGGCCCGCTCGACCGCGCCCTCTACTCCTACGACCTCACCGACCAGAAGGCCGAGGCGGTCCCCGTGGTCGGGATCGACGGCGGGCCGCTGCGGGCGCGCGACTGGATGTTCGTGCCCGGCACCACCTCCGTCGTCACCCACTCGCTCGACGACACGGTGCTCCTGCTCGACCTGCTGACGCCCGGCTCGATCAGCCCGCTCGGGCAGCACGCGGAGCTGCGCGGATTCGTGCCCGGCGCGAACCGGCTCGTGGTCGCCGATCCGGAGTCG
>NZ_PSVI01000042.1:0-31307 GCF_002931415.1 Rathayibacter sp. AY1E8 | reverse complement strand
CCGCGCCGCAAGCCTCCTCGCCGTCGTTGCACTCGGAGCCGCCACCGCCGCTCCGATCGCCTCGGCCGCCCCTCTCGACGACGGCGTCGAGCTCACCCTGGTGTCGACGACCGACACGCACGGGCACGTCTACGACTGGGACTACTTCGCGAACGCGCCGTACCCGGCCGACGGTGCGCTCGGCCTCACCCGCGTCGCGACCGAGGTCGACCGCCTCCGCGCCGAGAAGGGCGAGGAGTCCGTGCTCGTCATGGACAACGGCGACGCGATCCAGGGCACGCCGCTCACCTACTACTACGGCCTCGGCGACGGCGCCGCGGGCGTCCTCTCCGGCGAGACGACGCACCCGATGGCCACCGCGTTCAACACCATCGGCTACGACGCGCAGGTCGTCGGCAACCACGAGTACAACTACGGGCTCGACATGCTCAGCGCGTACGAGGGCGACCTGAACGCCCCGCTGCTGGGCGCGAACGTCGTCGACGTCGCCACCGGCAAGCCGTACCACGACCCCTACACGCTGATCGAGCGCGAGATCGACGGGAAGACGGTCACCGTCGGCGTCCTCGGCCTCGTCACCCCCGGCGTCCGCGTCTGGGACAAGCAGTACGTCGACGGCGTCCTCGAGTTCCAGGACATGGTCGCCGCCGCGAAGCAGTGGGTCCCGATCGTGCAGGAGCAGGCGGACGTGGTCGTCGTCCTCGCGCACACCGGCCAGGGCACGGTGCCGGACGCCGAGTACGACGCCGCCGACCTCAACGAGGACGTCGTCAACAACATCGCGACGCAGGTCCCCGGCATCGACGTGGTCGTCGCCGGCCACAGCCACAAGGACCTGCCGCAGACGCTGTTCACCAACGTCGCCGGCGAGCAGGTGCTGGTCACCCAGCCCGAGTTCTGGGCGCAGGGCCTCACCGAGGTCACCCTGAACCTGGTGCCGGACGCCGCGGGCGGCCTCGAGGTCGACTGGTCGGCCGGGAACGCGCCCGTCACGCAGCCCGTCTACGCGAAGGACATCGCCGAGGAGTCGCCCGCACTGGTCGACGCCCTCGCCGAGCAGCACGCCGCCACGATCGAGTACGTGAACACCCCCGTCGCCGACTCGGTCGAGGAGCTCTCGGCCGCGACCTCGCGCTACGAGGACACCCCGATCATCGACTTCATCAACACCGTCCAGGCCGAGACCGTCGAGACGGCTCTCGAGGGCACCGAGTGGGCCGACCTGCCGGTGATCTCGCAGGCGTCGCCGTTCTCGCGCACCGCCGTCTTCCCGAAGGGGCAGGTCAGCATCCGCGACATCGCGGGCCTGTACATCTACGAGAACACCCTCCGCGGAGTGGAGCTGACCGGAGCCGAGGTGCGCGACTACCTCGAGTTCTCGGCCCGCTACTTCGTGCAGACCGCCGAGGGCGCCGTGTTCGACCCCGAGACCGGCACCAACGCGACGACCGAGGACCGCCCCGACGGCATCCCGGACTACAACTACGACGCGATCTCGGGCCTGGACTACGTGATCGACGTCTCCCAGCCCGCCGGCTCGCGGATCCGCGGTCTCGCCCACGCCGACGGCACCCCGGTCGCCGACGACGAGCGCTTCGTGATGGCGGTCAACAACTACCGCCAGAGCGGCGGAGGCGCCTACCCGGCCGTCGCGCAGGCACCGCTCGTCTACGACGAGCGTCTCGAGATCCGCCAGCTCCTCATCGACTGGTCGACCGCCCGCGGCGTGATCGACCAGGCCGACTTCTACGACCCCAACTGGTCGCTGACGACGGAGCCCGCCGCCGAGGTCCCGGTCACCCCGGCGCCGACCGAGCCCGGCGCCCCGACGGAGCAGCCCACCACCGCTCCGTCGCCGCACCCCACCACCACGGCGGCCCCCGTCGCGGGAGGCTCCGGCCCGGGCTCGCTCGCGAACACCGGCGCCGACGCGGCCGGCCTGATCGGCGGAGCCCTCGTGCTGCTGCTGTCGGGTCTCGCGCTGGTCGTCGCGCGACGCCGCCTCGCGGCCTAGCCGAGCAGGGCACGGGCGGCGGTCGGCGGGGTCTCCCGCCGGCCGCCGTTCGTCGTTCCGGAGGATCGCGGGACGATCGGGCCGCGGACCGGCGGCTCAGTCCCCGCGGCGTCGCGACCGGCGGGCCCGCCAGGCCGAGAACGCCCCGGTCGACCAGAGCGCCCAGACCACCAGCAGGGGCTGGAAGACGAGCCGCACCGCGCGCGTCGCGTCCGTCTCGAGGCCGAACGCCGGCGTCCGCGTCAGCAGCTGCGAGATGTTCCCCGGGAAGACCGCGACGAAGAACGCGGCCACCACGACTCCCACGATCACGCGCCACCGCACGAGCACGACGAGCGCGAGCCCGAGCGCGATCTCGACGACGCCCGACGCGACGACCACCAGGTCCGGGTCGGCCGGCAGCCACGGCGGGACCTGCGCCTGGAAGGCCTGACGCGCGACCGTCAGGTGCGCCGTGCCGGCCGTGACGAGCAGCAGGCCCAGGAGGATGCGGGCGAGAGTGCGCGGAACGGAGCGGCGTCCTCCGTCGGGCGCTGTGGCGGCGGTCATGCCCCCCAGTCTGCGCTCGGAGCCCGCTCGCGCCGACCGCGCGCGCGTTCCGGCGGCGCCCCGTATCCTCGTTACCGCCCCGTCCGCAGACCGTGAAACGAGTTCCATGAGCACCCTGCCCCGCCTGATGGCCTTCGACCTCGACGACACCCTCGCCGCCTCGAAGTCCCCCGTCGACCCGGCGATGGCCGACCTCTTCGTGAAGCTGCTCCAGGCCACCGAGGTGTGCATCATCTCGGGCGGCCAGATCGGCCAGTTCCGGATGCAGGTGCTCGACCGCCTCGAGGGCGCCGACCCCGAGGTGCTCGCGAAGCTGCACCTCATGCCCACCTGCGGCACGCAGTACTACCGGTACGAGAACGGCGACTGGGCGCAGATCTACGCCGAGAACCTCACCGAGGACGAGAAGTCGCGCGCGCTCGCCGCCGTCGAGGAGAAGGCGAAGGAGCTCGGCTACTGGGAGTCCGAGACCTGGGGCCCGATCCTCGAGGACCGCGACTCGCAGATCACCTTCTCGGCCCTCGGCCAGTCCGCGCCCGTCGAGGTCAAGCAGGCCTGGGACCCGGACGGCGAGAAGAAGAACACCCTCCGTGAGGCCGTGCAGGCCGTGCTCCCCGACCTCGAGGTCCGCTCCGGCGGCTCGACGTCGGTCGACATCACCCGCAAGGGCATCGACAAGGCGTACGGGATGAACAAGCTCACCGAGCTGACGGGCATCCCTCTCGACGACATGATCTTCGTCGGCGACCGCCTCGACCCGGACGGCAACGACTACCCCGTCAAGGCGATGGGCGTCGAGTGCTTCGCCGTCGAGGGCTGGCACGACACCGCCGCGTACCTCCGCTCCTACGGCCTGTAGGCCGCGCCCCGCGAGCCTCTGCCGCGGCGGGGGCGCTGCGGCAGGGCGGCGCCGGGCGGGCGTCGTTCAGCGGTCCTCGTTCAGCGAGCCGGCGGCGGTGCCGCCGAGGGCGAGCCGGAGCCGCTTGGGCAGTCCGGCGACGACGATCGCGTGGGACTCCTCGATCAGCTCCAGCACCAGCCCGGACTCCACCGCCCCGCCCGCATCGACGGTCACCCAGTGCTTCTTGTTCAGGTGGTACCCGGGCTCGATGCCCTCGACCCCCGCGACGAGGTGCACCACGTTCTCGGGCAGCGCCTTGACGCTCACGACGGGGCGCTCGAAGCGCTCCGACTCGAGCGCGAAGACCTTCCCGGCGACCTTCCACACCCGCGTGCCCGGGCCGAACGGGAAGCTCGCCTCCGCCCCCGCGAGCCCCTCGAGGAGCCGCCGTACCGCCGTGTCGTCCATCCGATCATCCTCCCGCACCCGACTGCGCCGGAGGCGGAACGCGCCCGCTCACCGGACCCGACCCGAGTCCCATCGGAGCGGCGCCCGTCGCCGCCGCTCCGGCGCCGAGGTCGGACGACGCGACGGCAGCGTCGGAGGAGCCGGAACGGAGCGGACGTCCTGATGGGTCGATGAGCGACTGCGGATGCGCCGGCGATCCTCCTCTCGCCGCCGGGGATCCGCGAACGAGCCCGCGCCCGGCCGAGGTGAGGCCGATCAGTCGGATCACGACGAGGCCGTGCAGCCGACGGAGACGCTGCACCTGAACGAGGAGGACGCCCTCGGGAGGCGGTCCTGCCCGTGCGCGCCTGGTGACGGAATCACGAAGGCCGCAGAGGCCGTCCTCCGATCGGCCTTGTAGGGGTTCCTCGGGCGGGAACGCGAGCGGGGAGACGCATCCGGGCAGCCGACACCGGAGCGCCTCATCCGGCCGGACTCACGGCCCGATCGATCCGCCAGGAGAGAGAAGGAACACAAGCGGGAGACGGCTCTGCGCCTCACCTGTCGATCAATCATCTCTCTTGCGGCAGAACAGGGCGACCTCGGAGTGAGGCGGATAGTCGTTCCGCCGCCGTTTCGGAGCCTCTCTCATCTGTCTCGAGATCGTCGAACCCCGTTGCGTGGAATTACTTGGTGTGCAGTAGTCTCAGGCCTGCCGCGGGAAGGACAGCCCTCTCGCGAAATCAATCGTCGCGGAAAAACTCTCGGGACGCTGCGACATGAGCAGTGGATCTTCCGAGGGAACGTCTGCCGTCTACGGCTCAGGTCGTTCGTTGAAGATCCGCAGGCCATTCGTCCAACCAGAGAGGCATATTATGTCGAACACGTCCCCTTCTGATTCGCCCGTTCCGGCTCGCAATGCGGTTCCCGGCCGCCGGACCGTCCTGCAGGCGGCCGCATGGACCACTCCCGTCGTCGTCGCGGCGATCGGTGCGCCGCTCGCCGCCGCATCGGCCCCGGTGACCGTGCGCACGGTCGCTTTCGTCGACCAGGAGGGTGGCGATGCCACTACTTCCTACACGACGAGCAGCTGCAACCCGTTCAACGCCTACCTCCAGGTGAGCGATTCCGGAGTTCCGGCCGCCGCAGGCATCGCGGTGACGGTGACTCTGCCGACCGCACTGCGCTGGTACGACGGCACGGCCACATCTCGCACGCTGTTCACGGGTGCCGGCGGAAGCCTCGTCCTGGAGGGCTTCAACGGTCTGCGTTTCGCCACCGCCGGAGTCAGCCAGACGGGCACCATCACGGCCACGACAGCAGGCGTGGTGAATCCGGCCCAGCCGACCGTTCCCGTGGCCGATGCGACCACCGCAGCGATCGTGAACGGCACCAGCGGCACCCGCACCTCGACCTTCCGCGGACGTCGCAACAATGTCGAGTCCGAGATGCCGGAAGCGGTCACCACTGTGGTCGATTTCGCAGTCGCGTGGACCGGCGTCGGTGACACGGCTGCGTCTGCGACCTACCTGAGCTACGTCGTCTCCCAGGACGGCGACGTCTACTCGCACACCGCCCCCTCCGGCGGCTTCTACGAGTGGGACACGACGACCCCCATCCGCATCGGCATGACCAGCATCGCGGCGGATGACGGTCTGATCATCGCCGGCGGCGACCGCGGAGCCCGCCTGTTCTCGGCCAGCGGCAGCACGGTGTACGACTGGGACGGCGTCGCGCTCGCGGCCGCGCCCGGAGGCCGCACTGTCCTCGACATCGCCGTGTCGTTCAGCGACGACAGCCTGTGGCGGGTGTCGCTCGTCGCGACCGACGGGACGGCATGGGAGGCGACGAAGACCATCGAGGCCGGAGCGTCTTGGTCGCCGTGGACGCAGGTCCTCGCCACAGTCACCGGGCTGCGTCAGGTCGCCGCCGACACCCAGGTCTTCGGCGCGACGCGTCGCATCTTCGCGACGACGGCCGCTGTGTTCGACCAGGACGGCACCCAGCTCACCGCACTTCCGGCCGGACGCACGGCGAAGGACCTCGGAGTCGAGATCGGCGGCAACTGGATCAACGTGATCGGTGACAACAACCAGTACTACCGCACCCCGTTGAGCAACCCCGGGACGTGGGACAGCAACAGCACCGGCAGCCCCGTCGTCACGATCACGAACGTCACCAGCGTGGCGTCGGCCTCGACGCCGAACATCGGCATCCGCGCGTTCTACCTGGCAGGCGCGGCACTCTGCGGCTGAGCTGATCACCAGGGGGCGCCCTGACGACGGCGCGCCCCCCGAGCAGGACTCGCGGGTCCGGTGACGTCCTCCCCTCGATCACCGAGGGAGGACGTCACCGGACCCGCTCGTGCGAGCGGATGCCTCGCTCACAGGACGACCGGCTCGGGCGGACGGGGACAGGGCCTCGATCCCCCGACGCGCTCACCGGCCCGAACCCGACACGACCCGAGCGATCCGCGACGTCCTGAACGGAGAGCGGAAGCGCCCCGGGAAGCCGTGACACGGCTCGTCATCGGCTCCGAGCAGCTCCCCGTCGAGGCAGGATCGTCCGCCGGCGAGGCGCTCGCCCCCGGAGCGCCCGACCACGGGCGCCTGGCCGCGGCCGTGGCCGGAGCTGATGACCGCAGACGCATGCGCCGATCTCGGCTCCACGCCCAGGAGCACTCCGGCGCAGCACCTGTCCGTCTCGATGAGCACGAGTGTGCCGTCGTCGTTTCCGGCAGCGGAAGCGTCCTGCTCGTCCCCGCCGGCGACGACGTGCCCGCCGTCGGTGCCCGACGATCGTCCGCCGGTCTCCCCTCGCGAGCTCTCGCGGCGCCTCTCCCGAGTCTTCTCCTGCCGTTGCGCGTCACGCCCCATCGACAGCGGCGGGACGCCGCGACACCGCATCAGCACCGGACGCACGAGCGCCGACCGCGCGAGCCGAGAGACCTGAGCCGCCCGACGGATCCGACCCGCCGAACCACCTCGACTCCCCGTGCTCGGGACGTCTCCGCCGCCGACGTCCGAGCGGTCGTCGACGGCGCACAACGGAGGTCCGAGCGCGTCCTCATCGTCGGGGAATAGTCGGAATAGCCGAGAGCATCCCCTAGGAGGGGCCTTTGCGCGGAGCTTCGCTCAGGACGGAGGAGCACGACGCCCGACCACTACGCTGAGGGCAGGTCGCTTATGCGAGAGAACAGCGGTCAGTCGCAGACAGGGCTCACACGGTGAAACTGCAAACACCCACTTCCACGAAGAGCTCTTCCTCCGAGAAGGACCGGAGCTCCTGGTCCCGAGCAGTGGCCAGAAAACTCGTCATCACCGATGTCCTCGTCATCGTGTTCTCGGTCTTCAGCAGTCAGTTCTTCTGGTTCGGAGTGGAGAGCCGAGAATTGTTCGTGGCCGGCCATCAGCCGGAGATCGCGGGCCTGCTCGCGAACTACTGGATCGTCTCCTCGGTGATCGTGGTGCTGTGGGCCGCCCTGTTGAAGTTCTACGCCACACGCGAAGACCGTGTCCTCGGCGGAGAGGTGACGGAGTACAAGCGCATCCTCGATGCGACGCTCCTGCTGTTCGCCGTGATCACGTGCGTCGCCTACCTCGGCCAGATCGGCTTCGCCCGCGGGTACATCATCACCGCGCTCCCGCTCGGCCTCGTCCTGCTCTGGCTCGGACGCGGAGCCTGGAGGGTGTGGCTGCGGCAGCAGCGGAGCGCGGGCCGGTACTCCTCCTCCGTCGTCCTCGTCGGCTCGCCACGGAGCGTCGAGCACATCTACCGCGAGCTCGTCCGCGCCACCGGGGCCGGGTATCTCGTTGTCGGCGTGTGCATCCCCGAGGATCTGGCCAGCGATCGGGTGAGCGGGTGGGGGGTGCCTGTCTTCGAGAACATCACGGTGGATGCGGTGCCGGGCATCCTGAACCGGACCGGCGCCGATACCGTCATCATCACGAGCAGCGACCACCTGCCACCCGAGCAGATCCGACAGTTGAGCTGGAGTCTCGAGCCGAGGCGCCAGCACCTGGTCATGGCGCCGAGCCTCACCGACATCAGCGGACCGAGGATCCACATGCGCCCGGTGGCGGGCCTTCCTCTCGTGCACATCGAGACACCTCGATTCGAGGGCAGCAAGCAGGCCCGCAAGCGTGCCCTCGACATCGTCGGATCGCTGAGCCTCATCGCCGTGCTGATGCCTCTCATCGCCTCGGTCGCACTGGCCGTCAAGCTGACGAGCTCGGGGCCCCTGTTCTATCGCCAGACGCGGATCGGCATCAACGGCAAGCCCTTCGGCATGATCAAGTTCCGCTCGATGGTGGTGGACGCTCATGATCAGCTCGCCGAGCTGCTCGCCGCTCAGGGAACGTCCGGAACACCACTGTTCAAGATCACCGACGACCCTCGCATCACACCGATCGGACGCTTCATGCGCAAGTACTCGATCGACGAGGTCCCTCAGCTCTTCAACGTGCTGAGAGGCGACATGTCGCTCGTCGGGCCGCGGCCGCAGGTGGCGGGAGAAGTCGAGCTCTACGACGAGGCCGCGCGCCGGCGCCTCAACGTCAAGCCGGGCATGACCGGGCTCTGGCAGGTCAGCGGGCGGTCGACGCTCTCCTGGGAGGACGCCATCCGACTGGATCTCTACTACGTGGAGAACTGGTCGTTCACCGGGGACCTCGCGCTGCTCGCGAGAACCGTGCAGGCCGTCGTCGCCCCCGGAGGCGGCGCCCACTGACGCATCGGGCCACCGCGCGAGCGGCCGGTCCTCACATCTCGGTGACGACCGCGTCGTCGATGCCGACCGTTCCCGCGGCGGGGTCGTTCAGGCCGACGGTCACGCGGAAATGCGACGCCCAGGACGGCGCCTGGCGATCCACGCCGGTCGCGGGTCTTACCCGGAACGGGAGTGCCGCGGCCATCGCCGCCATCGACTGCGTCGTCGAGGAGACGGGCTCCGAGCGGACGGTGACAGGGATGCCGCGGGCGTCACGACCGGAGACGGTGACGAAGGACTCCGAGACGATCATCGACCCGTTCGCAGCGGCCTGTCCGATGACGAGGTCGGCGGCGTAGACCCGCCCGGGTCTGCTGAGCACATCGAACGAGAGACTCGTCTGTCCGGTGCCTGTCTTCCGGACCAGGAGCCGCCCTGACGCGACGGCGAGCGTGGCCGACGGGCTCGCACTCCGAGAGGTGGCGTCCGGAGTGTCCAGGTACGCGTCCGCGACCGTGCCCACATCGAAGGCTCCATCGACGAGCCGGTTCGCGGCGCGGTGGACGAGAACCGAGGTCGGCACGACGGAGGGCTCGTCCAGGATCGAGACGTCCGCCAACCGGACGAGTCCGGTCCCTCCGACGAGGTAGCCCGATGCCGGAGCGACGTTGCGGAAGGAGGTGCTCGTCACGACGATCCCGCCTCCCCAGCTCCTGTGAGCCGTCTCGAAGACTGTGGCCGCCGCCAGCGGGGCGGCGGCGGAGACCGTGCCGCCGTTGATGCTGATCCTGGCCGTCGTCGTCGCAGCGGTGGAGAACGCGCTGACCGTGCTCGCCGGGGTCAGGCGGACGGTCGCAGCGTGCAGCGTGACGGCACCCCCTGAAGCCTCGACCGCGCGATCGCATCCGCTGATGGCCAGCGACGTCGTGTGCAGCTCGCCACTGGTCGACGCGGAGGACAGTCCCGTCGTGCACGAGCGCACAGAACCGCCGACCATCGCGAGATTCGACCCAGGGGCAGTGCCGGCGACCAGGACGCCCGTGCCGCACTCCTCCACGGCCACGTGGAAGAGGCGCAGATGCTCGGCGCCGGGACCGAACCGGACACCCGTCTCGAATCCGATGATCTCCACTCCGTACAGTCCTGCGCCTCGGACGCCTGTCGCCGAGGACAGCTCGAGGCCGACGGATCCAGGAGCCGCTCGGCCGGGACCCGTGAGGCGCAGTCCGCGCAGGCTCACGCGCGTGTGCGGCGCATCATCGGAGGCCTCGGAGGCGGTGAGGACGAGCGCCGATCCCGACACCGCCGTCGCATCGACATCGCCTCCGGCGAACTCCATCGACACACGCGAGAGGTCGATCGTCAAGGGTGCTGTCAGCACGACGGGCTCGGAGACGACCAGGAAGGACTCGGTCGCGAGGGCGTGAGCCGCGTCGAGAGCGGCCCGGAGCCGCTGCTCAGCAGTCGCTCCCGGGAACTCGGTCGAGTCCCGGAAGCCGTCCAGCCGTGCGTCCGGGAAGGCGTTGGCCGCTGTCGCCGGGGGGGCCGACGCCACCGCCGTCACGGCGCCCGCGCCCGCTGCCGCCGTCAGGCTCAGAAGCGCCCGTCGTCCTCGATCCCGCGATGATGCTCCCATTCCCGAACAGTACGGAGGAAAGGCCGCCGTCACGACCGCCGTTCACACCCCCCGCACGGCGCACACTGCTGCACGATGTCTCACCTTCAGCGCGAGGGCAGCCGGTGGACCACGTCTGCTGTGCTCAGCTCCAGAAGGAAACTGAGCACGTCCTCCTCGAGGACCTCTCGGGGGACGCCGAACTCGTCGGCGAGCCCCGCGAGGATCTCGACGGTCGTGGACGGATGCTCGAGCCTTCTCCAGATCGCGTGCGCCGTGCCCTTCAGCACGAGGGGCACGGGAAACGGCGACAACAGGTTCAGCAGCACCGCCTGCGCGTCGTCCTCGACGAAGGCCAGCTGATCGGATCGCGCCCACACGGCGTGATCTAGAGCTCCCGGATCGACGGTGGTCACGAGTGGGTCGCATTCTCTCGGCGACGGCGTCGACGATCGGCGGCGAGCGAGCGCACGAGCCCGAGGAACGCCCGCAGATCTGACAACGACGGCCGATCGAAGCGGACCATCCCCGTCTCCGCAGCCCTCCGGCGCGCCCGGCGTGTGAGACCGATCACGGTCGTCAGCGCGGACACGATCAGCACGATGCGCCGCTTCCCTGTGGCCTCGACGAAGGCGAGCGCCCAGTGATAGCTGGACCGCCCCGTTCCGGCCACCCGCAGATCCCACAACCGGCGCTCGTGCACGGCCAGGTCGTCCGGCACGTCCAGCCCGAGGGCGTGGAGCACCGGGCGGAGGGGGTAGGCGCTGCGGGTGCTCTCGACGAGCAGGAGCAGCGCCTCCCGGTCCGATTCGCTCGCGCCCCTGAGGAACCCGATGACCGACTCGAGCTCGGACGTGCTCCGAGCCAGGAGGGGATCCTTCAGCGCGTGGAGCGCGACGACGACCGCGCCCGCGACCGGGGAGGGCACAGCGACCCTCCTGTGCGCGATCGTCACGGTCCGGTGCGACGTCCACAGCACGTCGAGGACCTCCTCCGGCTCTGCGAAGAATCCGGGGTAGCGGTCGTGCACGTCGATGTCGCAGGTCCACTGCGGATGGAACAGGGTCACGGAGTGCACCGGGTACGCGCGCGGGGCCGGGCGGTCGGGCCGGGGGATCCATCCGCGCTCGGCCAGCAGGTCGACGAGGCGCTGGACGTCCGCCGGGTGGACGAGCACGTCGACATCGCTGGACACGCGTCTCGTGCGGATGCCCTGTGCATGGGCGGTGGGCCCCTTGATGAACAGGGTGCGGAGCCCGTGCGTGGAGGAGAGGTGCGCGGTGAGGGCGTGTGCGAGGTGTACCGCATCATCGAGGGAGAGCTCGGTCGTCGCGGGTGCGGAGCTCACCGTCGATCCGACAACTGCCGGTGCCGACCGGTGGACGGCGCCGGACGCACCGCCATGGATCGCGACACCGCCGCTGCCCGTCGCTCCGAGTCGAGGCCGGACCGGGCGATCGAGGTCGTCGCCGGCAGCGGCTCGGAGGCGAGCGATGCGGCGTACGCCAGCGCGATCCACACGGTCAAGGCGGTCCACGCGGGGGCGGAGGCCAGAGCGACGGCGAGGAAGACCCCCAGACCCAGTGCCGTCCCGTTGCGCCGATATCCCCGCACGATCAGCATCACGAGGAGGACGGCGAAGAGGGCCAGGGCGATCACTCCGGTCTCGGCAGCGAGCTGGGCGTAGACGTTGTTCGCGAGACCGCGAGAGGCGCCGTTCGAGGTGAGCCCCACCACCGCCTGGGAGTAGTCGGTCCTCCACACGCCGAACCGGCCGGGTCCGACTCCGAACAGCGGATTGTCCGCGGCCATGGTGAAGCCCGTGCTCGACGACTGGGATCGGACGTTCAGCGAGCGGGTGCCGACGTCGACGGCGCCTGTGCCCAGTCCGAGCTTCGAGAGCTGCGCGAGGACGAAGCGCTGCAGGGCGGGAACGAGCAGGACGATCACCGCGCCCAGCGCGCCGACGCTGAAGATCTGCACTCCCACTCCCCGCTGGGGGCGGAGCGTCGCCGTGAGGACCGCCGCAGAGACGGTCGCGATCAGTGCCGACGTCGACTGCGAGTAGACGAGGCAGGCGACGGCGGCGGCGATTCCGATGCGGTCGCGACGGCGCAGGCAGGCGAACAGCGCGATCCCGGCGAAGAAACCGAGGTAGTTCCCCTCGAGGAACGGGCCGTTCCTCGGCAGGCTGACGCCGAAGGTCGCCCCCATCTGAATCGTCGAGTTGAGGAGAGCGGGCAGCGGGACCCCGGCGAGGTGGAGGGCCAGCTGGATCGCGCAGAAGACGAAAGCGAGGCGGACGGCGATCGAGAGAGCCCGCTCCATGTCCTGGAATCCCAGTCGGTGGCCGACGTACCACCAGACCACGAGGGCCAGCAGAGCGTATCCGCAGTAGAGGATCATGTCGTTGGTGAAGCCCAGGTCATAGCCGTAGGCGGCTGGAACCTCGGGTTGCTTGAACAGGAATGCCCAGATCGTCGCCAGAACGACCAGCGCACCGAGCCCCAGCACGATCTCCCGTCCCACCGGCGTGTACCGGTCCTTCTGGACGGTGATCACGGAGAAGCCGATGGCCAGGATGACGGCGATCTCGGTGATCTTCAGCGGAGAGCCGACCTGAATGGTGAGCGCCTGCTGGAACGGCATGAAGACGATGGCGAGGAACAGAAGCCGCTGGACGACATCCAGACGCGCCGCGCCCTCTCGCGTCGTCGCGGTCGCAGCGCCCCCTCGAGCCATCGCGCGCCTCATCTCCGACGTGATCGATCATCGATCGTCTCCTGCAGCAGCTCCGTTCAGCTCTGTAGGACTACAGACTAACCACGGTCCCGGTCCCCCGGAGGTGGTCCCCTTTCGACCTCATACCGTCGGCCGGGAGCACATAGGATCGCTCACGGAGTCATGCCGACGGACCGCGTGGTCGGTGAGGGATCCTGTCCGATGGTCATCGACAGGGACCGGAGCCTTCCACGGCTCGGCCAAGCCGGAAGGGCGCGAACGGTTGACAAGCGGATCCACACTCGCTGAGGACTGGCGCGAAGGCGAGCGCACGATCGTGCACGTGACGGAGAGCTTCGGCGCAGGTACCGCGTCGGCGATCAGCGACTACGTAGCGGCCACGCCCGCCTTCCAGCACAGGCTCGTGTATTCACCGCGGGAGGACTCTCCGGTACCGGAGAGCGCCTTCGCGTCGTTCGCAGGTGTGACGGCGCTGCCGACAGGGCACGTCGCCCGAGTCCGCGCTCTGCGAACGGTTCTGGCCGGAATGCCGGGCGCTGTCGTGCACGCGCACTCCAGCTTCGGCGGAGCGTACGCGCGCCTCGCGGTCCGGGCGGGCCGGCGACGTCCGATCGTCTACACGCCGCACTGCTACGGCTTCGAGCGCCGAGACCTCCCGCTGCCCGCCCGGGCGGCGTTCCGGGTCTTCGAGGGCGTCCTCGCCTTCAACACCACCGTGTTCGCCGCCTGCTCAGCTCGCGAGGCCCGTCTGAGCCGGTGGCCGTTCAGCCGGGCGGAGGTCGTGCACGTCCCCAACTCGGTGCCCGCCTCGCTCCCGCCCGCCACTCGCCCCGGCGGGCCGAGGCCTCTCCGCCTCGTCGGCGCCGGTCGGCTCTCGACGCACAAGGATCCCCGATTCTTCGCCGAGGCCGTGGAGGCCGTGCGCGCCGCCGGCCATTCCGTCGACGCGACGTGGATCGGCGGAGGCGAGGGGCGTCACCGCACCGCCCTCGACCAGGCCGGCGTCCACGTCACCGGCTGGCTCAGCCGCGACGAGGCGCTCCGCCGACTGGGCGATGCCGACGTGTACCTGCACAGCGCGCAGTGGGAGGGGATGCCGATGGCCGTTCTGGAGGCGCACGGCATGGGGCTGGCCCTCGTCGTGCGGGACATCCCCGCCTTCGATCGCCTCGGCCTGCCCCTGGTCGCGCACTCCCCCCACGATGTGGCGTCGTACTGGGGCGATCTGGAGGACCCGGCGGCCCGTTCCCGTCTCGTCGCCGCCGCCGAGCACGCCCTCGCCCTGAACACCGTGCAGCACCAGTCGCAGATGCTCGAGCGGCTCTACCTCGGCCTGCTGCCGACCGCCCCTCGGAGGAGGAAGCCATGACGACAGTGCTCGTCTCCGCCCGTGTCCTCGACAGACAGGTCGGCGGCAACACCAGATACGCCCGCACCGTCTACAGCGGGCTCGCCGGACACGGCGTGCAGCACGTGCTGTCCCGACCTCCGATCGGGGGGGGCCGAGCCCGCAGCGCCGTCTACGGCGCCTATGAGGGACTCGTGCTGCCGAGGCTCCGCCCCTCCGGGATCGACGTCCTCCACTTCCCCGCGGACACGGGGCCGCTGGTTCCGAGCCGCCTCCCGATCGTCGGCACGATCCACGGGCTGGCGACACTCCACGTGGACGATGTGCGCAGCCGGAGCTCCGACCGGTTGTGGCGCCTGCGCGTCGCGCGTCTCGCAGCACTCTCGACCACGATCATCACGGTCTCCGATTCCTCCGCCCGGGACATCGCGACTGTCGCACCCGACGCCGCCGGGAAGATCGTCACCATCCCGCACGGGATCGACCACGACACGTTCAACACCCGCTCCACCGACCAGGACTCCGTCGCGCTCGACGAGCTGGGGATCGACGGCCCGTACTTCCTCTACGCGGGCAACCTCGACCCCCGCAAGAACATCATCGAGCTGTGCCGAGCCGCCTCGAAGGTCTTCGACGAGACGGGGGTGCCGCTCCTGGTGTCCGGCGCTCCGGCATGGGAGAGCGACGCGATCCTCGAGGCGGTCCGCGGAACCCGCGGCGTGCGCTACCTCGGCCGCGTACCGGATGAGGCGCTCGTCCCGCTGCTCCGGGGAGCGCTCGCCTTCTGCTTCCCCTCCACCTACGAGGGCTTCGGCTTCCCGGTCGTCGAGGCCATGGCGTGCGGCGTTCCCGTCATCTGCAGCGATCGCGGGTCGCTCGCCGAGGTGGCGGGCGGCGCGGCGCTGACGCTCACCGACATCGGCGCGACGGCGATCGCCGATCACATGCGCGAGATCGTCGCCGATCCGTCCCTCCGCAACGACCTGCGGAGCCGGGGTCTGATCAACGCTCGACGATTCCACTGGTCGGACTCCATCGCAGCGCATGCTCGCGTCTTCGAGGAGGCCGCGCGGTGAGGGTCACGATCGTCCACGCCTACAGCACCACCAACTCCGGCGACGGCCTGCTCGTCGAGGAGGCGCGGGAGCTGGTCCTCTCGGCCCTGCCGACGGCGGAGATCACGCTCGTCGCCCTCGATCCCGCGAGCTTCGACGAGGAGCTCTACGAGAGTGTCCTGCACCCCCTCACCGGCCGTGCCGGCAGCATCGGCAGCCTCGAGACGCTGCGACGCGGTGGGGTCGCGCTGCTCTCCGGCCGCCGGAGCGCCGGCTACGCCCGGGCGATCGCCGGGTCCGACCTCGTCGTCGGCGTGGGGGGCGGCTACCTCCGCACCAAGAATCCCGTCGAAGTCGTCAAGATGATGTGCACCAACTTCGTCCAGATGCCCCGGCGCAGCGACCGCGTTCCGTTCGTCTACCTTCCGCAGAGCATCGGGCCGCTCAATCTCGGGACCCGCCGTGTGATCGCGGCGCGACTGGCCCGCGCCGTCGGGGTCTTCGCCCGGGACGACCGCTCCGTCGAGGAGCTGTCCGGCCTCGCGAACGTGCACCGCGCTCCCGACATGGCCCTTCTGGGCCTCCCCGACGAGTTCGATCCGAGGACCGTCGTGCGGGCCGGAGCTCCCGGGCCCGTCGGGATCGTCGCCCGCGCGCTGTCCTCGAGCCGGTCGCGACGTGCCGCCTACGAGTCGCGGATCGACGCCCTCGCGCGCGATCCGGAGTCGGAGCTGCTCGCTCAAGCCACCGCTCGCGGCAACAACGATCCGCAGTTCTACGAGCGGCTCGGCCACGAAGGGCCATTCCGCCTGCTCCGCGACGCGGTCGGCAGCGGAGTCGCGGATCGGCCGGCGGTCGTGGTCTCGGTCCGGCTGCACGGCAGCATCCAGACCATCCGCAGCGGCGTTCCGAGTGTCCATCTGAGCTACGAGCGGAAGGGCTGGGGTGCCTACGACGACCTCGGGATCGACCGGTTCGTGCACAACGCCTTCGACGCCGATCTCTCGCTCATCCGCGACCAGATCGCTGAGCTGCGGGAGGACCCGTCCGACTACTGGAGGCGCGTCGGAGACTCCGTGTCGGCGCTGCGGATGCAGCGAGGACGACTCGTCGACCTCCTCGTCGACGCCTCCGGACCGGTCGGGCGCCCGTGAAGATCGTCTTCGCGAGCCACACCGCCGAGGTCGGGGTCTTCCGAGTGGGGAGCCACCACCTGGCTCGCGAGCTCTCGCGCCTCGGGAACACGGTGACGCACGTCTCGACGCCGTCCTCGCTCCTGCACGCGGGGCGCCTGCGGGACGCCACCGTGCGGGCCCGCTTCGGTCTTGCGCTGCGAGGTCCACGCACGGACGCGGCGGGCGTCGTGCACGCCGAACCGCTCACCGTCGCCCCACTGGGATCGCTCCCGGCGCGGATGCGGACGCCGTCTCTGCGGGTGCCGCTGCGGCCCTGGCGGGCGCCCAGTGGGGCGATGCGTCCTGATGTCCTCATCGTCGACCAGCCCCTGATGGGCGTGCCGCTCCTCGAGCTCCTGCAGCCGAAGCGTGTCGTCTACCGGCCCACGGACGCTCATTTCGAACCGGGGATGCGGGCGGCGGAGATCGAGCTCCTCGAGCGGGCGGACGCTCTCGTCGCCACGTCGGAGCCGGTGCTGCGCGCGGTCTCCGAGGGAGTGGCCGCGCCGGAGCGCACGCTGGTCCTCGAGAACGGAGTCGAGTACGAGCGGTTCCACGGTCTCGGTGCCGAGCGTGCGGGAGTCGTCTACCTCGGGGCGCTCGACCGCCGCTTCGACTGGGGAGGAGTCCGGATGCTCGCCTCGGCGTTCCCTGACGTCCCCTTCCGACTCGCCGGTCCGCTCCCGAAGAACGTGGAGACGCTGCCCGCGAACGTGGAGCTGCTCGGCGCCGTGCCCTACTCCCGGGCGCCCGCGCTGCTGAAGAGCGCCCGCGTCGGGCTGCTCCCGCTCTCGGACGACCCGGGCAACGCGGGTCGCAGCCCGATGAAGTACTTCGAGTACCTCGCCGCCGGCCTCAGGATCGTCTCCTCCGCCTCCCCTGCACTGCGAGCCCGCTCCGCCCCCGGCGTCTGGCTCTACGACGACCCTGCGGGCGCAGAGAACGGGCTGCGGTCCGCGCTGGAGGCTGCGGCGTCGGGACCCAACCGGGAGGGCTCGGACTACGCGGAGCAGTTCGGCTGGCACCGTCGCGCCGCCGACCTCGCACAGCTGCTCGACGCGGTGCTGGCGGCACCGCGCCGAGTGCGGCGCTGACGGCCCGTCCTCAGCGCCGCCAGCGGTCGATCGGGAAGGCGTCCAGCAGGGGCGCCGGATCCCACGCGGCCAGGGGCGCGTAGGAGTCCAGCCGGATCCGCGTCGCGTGAGCCACAGCGGAGTCGAGATCGTCGAAGAGGGTGTACTCCGACCCGGTCCGTCCTGTCCCCTCGAAGTAGTCCTGGTACGTGAACGGCGGCTCGGCGCTGGACGCCTCATTCGACTCCCTGCGGCTCGTTCATCGATTCAGCTCGGAATGCCGGAGGAAGCGGGGGTCTGCGCGGAGGCGAGCGAGCGTCGCCGCTCTCCTCCCCTTCCCGCCTCGTCCTCGACCTCGGCCTGCAGCGACGAGCGCCTCGTACACGGCGCCGTGCAGCGCTCCCACGAGGGAACGCTCGCGCTTGGACAGGTCGGGTCGCTCCCTCTCTCCGTGCCGGCGCGCTCGCTCGAGGCCCGCCTCCAACGCCGCCGGCGACACGAGGCCGTCGAACAGCTCCACCCAGCCGCTCCCGACCTCCGCGGCGAGGGCCCGCGTCGATCCGGTCGCCGGGACCAGGATCGTCTTCCGCGCGCCGAGGGCGAGCAGCGCGGCTCCGGAGTTGTAGAGGTACTTGTACGGCAGGGTGACGAGGTCCGCGCCTGCCAGGAGCTCGTCCAGCTCGGCGTCGTCGATGTGGCCGAGCCGCAGGTGGACGCGACCGTCGGCTCCGACCGCTCTGCGCACCTCGTCGGCGTACTCGGGGACAGCGGCCGCGCCGGCGATGACGAGTTCGCCGTCGGTGAGTGCGCTGAAGGCCGCGATCAGCTCCTCGAGTCCCTTGTAGGGCCGGATCTGCCCGAAGAACAGGATGCGCCGACCCGCTTCACGGGGGCCCGGGACAGAGGCCGACTCCGGATAGGCGCCGTGCAGGACGACGACTCCCCGGTCCAGGTCGTTCTCGTCGGACTCGTTCAGATAGATGCGGACGTCCGTGAGCCGGTCCAGCCAGCGCGCGAGGAGAGTCTCGACGGCACTGCCCGATTCGTGCGGTCGGAGGTTGTGCATCGTCACGACGACCGGCGTCCCCGACGCGAGCAGCCGGGCGATGAGCCCGAAGGCGAGGGCGGACTTCAGCCAGCGGCGCGGGCCGCGCGGGGCACGGAAGAGGTACTCCGGCCAGTGCACGTGGAAGACGTCGTAGCGCCCGAGAAGGGCACGTCGCCAGGTGAACGCGACCGGTTCCACCGACGCCGGGAACGAACCGACGAGCAGCTCGATGTAGGGGTTGCTCGAGCCGGAGAAGTCCTTCACGGAGAAGAGCGCCCGGATCATTCGCGTGCTTCTCCTTCGTTCGTCTCTTCGGCGGACCGCCCCGGGCACCACGAGACGACCTGGGAGAGGGCACCACGGCCTGTGATCGGACCGCGACACGCCCGCTTCGGCGACGGAGCGGACGACCTCGGCCGGCGAGGGATGGTCTGACGCTACCAGTCGGGTTTCTCGAGGTCCGTCACCCGCCGCCCCGTCAGAGTTCGGTGATGACGATCTCCGAGAAGCGAGTCACTCCTGCTGTCACCGATCCGAAGGTGAACCGCAGCCGGAAGTGCGTCGCCCACGCAGGAGCGACCCGGTTCCAGGTCGTCTGCTGATAGGTCTTGCGGAAGGGAGCCTGCGCGTTCGCGCCGGCGAGGTCGAGATTCGACACCGGGCGAGCGCTGCTCCGAGCGACGATCGGGATCCCCGACGAGGACACGCCGGTCACGGCGACGAAGGATTCGGACACGTACATCGTGCCCGTCGACGTGGATCCCGCGATGGTGAAGTCGACGCCGTACAGCAGCCCCGCTGTGACGGGGACGTCGATGGAGACCGCCGGACCGGGACCGCCGGCCACTCGGGTCATCAGCAGCTGGTTGCCGCTGGTGGTCAGCGTCATGGACGGGCTGGTGGTGCGGCTCGTCGCGTCGGCGCCGTTGAGGAACGCGTCGACGGGCGCTGCGAGAGAGAAGTTCCCGTCGACGAGCTTGTTCGCCGCCTTCGAATGCAGAATCGACCCCTGCCCCGAACCGCTGCCGTTCCCGTCCGAGGTGACGTGCTGGCTGATACGGACCTTCGCAGTGCCACCGGCGAGATATCCCGATTTCATCTGCGTATTGAACATCGACAGTTGATGGACCTGGATTCCGCCGCCCCACCCTCCTGCAGTGGTCTCGAAGAGGTAGTTGGCCACCGGGACCTGATGGAAGAAGAGGTGACCGCCTGAGATCGAGATCTGCGCAGCTGTACTCGACCCGGTGACGAACTGCGAGAGCGTGGAGTTCGCGCCGCTCTCGTTGATCTCGATATGCGGCTGGTGCAGGATCACCCGACCCGCGTCGACCTTCACGGCCTGCACGCAGAAGTCGATCGACGTCGAGACGAAGTGCAGCTCGCCGTTCGGGTTGGCGTTGTAGACGCCGAGGGTGCTGGTGCCGATACCACCGCCGATGAACTTGATGTTCTCGCCGTAGTTGACTCTGCCTGCGGGCATGGAAACGGCCGTCCTGCAGCGGAAGATGTGGAAGTTGTAGAAGCTGATCAGGAACGCATCGTTCTCGAAGGACACGCCGGTCCCGAAGCCCGAGATCTCCAGGCCCCAGAGTCCGAGCCCGCGCGTGGTGGCGGCAGTCGTGCTGTCGGTGTTGAACAGGATTCCGGTGCTGGCCGTCGCGGACGCTCCCGGCCCCAGCAGACGGAGTCCGGTGATCGCCGCCCTGTTGTTGGGGTAGCCGGACGTGGCACTGCCGATCACCGTGAGAGCAGGACCGCTGGTGATGGCGGTCGCATTCAGCGGACCGCAGGTGAACTCGAGCGAGATGTACGAGGAGTCGATCACGAGGGTGCGCGTGATCTTGAAGCTCTTCGAGATCGTCAACGTGACCTCTTGGCGAGCGGCGACGAAATAGTCGATCGCGGCGCGGAGCTTGTCCTCGTCAGTGGTCCCGGCGAATTCGAGGTAGTTGTGGATTCCGTTGACGCGGGTCGCAGGTATAGTCTCGTCCGCGGCTTCCGCGGCTTCCGCGGCGGGTGCGGCGACGACGGCGGCCGCGGCCGCGGCCCCTCCGTAGCGGAGGAACGTGCGGCGGGATCCGGGTCCTGTTTCGAGAGTCGTCGTCATCTCCTCATGCTCGGATCATCCCGCCATCGGCTGTCGACGGCCGCACCCCCCGACCGCGGAGGGAAGCAGAGGAGACTCTGTCGTTTTCCTGGAACGACGACGCGGATCCATGGTTCCGCCCCTAGAAGGGGGGCCCAAGGGGCGGATCCTTCTTCACGAGCGGCCGCTCTCACAGGATTGCAGGATCAGCAGCTTGCCGAACGCCAGCACCTGATAGACCACCGCCAGAGTCCACTCGCTCACCCGCCGCGGCTCGTCGACCGAGCCGACCGAGAACGGTGTGCGCAGGCAGCGAGACGCGATCGTGCGGACCCGGGTCACATGCGGAGTGGAGGTCATCAGTGCCACCGAGGTCCAGTCGTACTCCGAGGAGAGCGTGTTCAGCTCGGAGATCTCACCGCCCGTAGTGAACGGGGAGGGAGTGAAGCAGACGACTCTGACCTCCTCGCCGGCATCGCATTCGGCTCGGGCGAACGAACCGTTCTCCAGGCGCGGAGTCGAGAGCACGAGGGTGACATCCCGGTGCTCCTCGAGCAGAGCGAGCGCACGGCCGACCCTGCGATCAGTAGCAGGACCCAGCACCACGAGCGCATCGGCTCCCCCCACGGGATCGAGAACGGGGCGGACGAAGAGGGGCACCGCCACCGCGGCGAGCAGTGCGACGGCGAGGAGGACGGCGAGCCACGTGCGCCAGAGGATCCGCAGTGAGCGTGCGGCGGATCGATTCGGGACGACTCGTCGGAGGATCGTGCCGACCAGCGCCCCGACCGCCGTGCCCGCGAGAACCGAGAGGAGGCCGGACAGCACGCCACCGACCGACGGCGGAGTGACGATCATCTCGACGGTCGACGCCCCCTCGAGCAGCGCGAGCACTCCGAGTGCGGGGACGAAGGGGCGACGGCTGCTCGAGGCCACCAGCGCGGCTGCCGCCGCTGCAGCCGGTGAGGCGAGAGCGCAGACTGCGATCCCTTCTCCACCCAGGGCGTGGACGAGACCAGTCGGATCATGGGAGCGGGCGATCCGGACGAACTGCCGCGAGGAGTCCGATCCGAAGGGATCGGCGCAGACGAGCAGGAGCAGAAAGGCGAGGACCGCCGTGGTCCCGGCGACCCGCAGGCGCCACCGGCTCACCGGAGCCTCCCCGGCCGACCGTGTCACGCCCAGCAGCCCGCCTCCGCGGACGCGAGGCGATCGCGCTCGCGTGCGCGCCTGAGGACGGGAAGGACGGGGAGGTCCGAGAAGAGCGTCACAGGAGCGAACACTACCCAGGGGAAGGGACGAGGAGGACCTGAGCGGTCGGGCTTCCGCCGGATCCTCGCCGGCGGGTGGCACGCCGACAGGAGACGATGCGCAGGACTGCGGGTGGACGGGATCGCGACTCCGCCTCAAGCCCTCCGGGCCGGCCTCCGAGCCCGACGCCCCCGGGACCGCGTCCCCGGCGCCGCCTAGTCGTTGCCGAGGATGACGATGGCGGCAGTGGGGGGAAGCGCGTCCTCGTGATAGCGCTCGATCTCGTCGATGGCGGCGGGATCGGCCTGCTGAAGGAAATGGGTGAGTCGCGCGACCTCCTCCGTCTCGCCGATCGAGTCGGCGGCGCGGCGGAGGGCGTAGAGGGCGAGGAGGAAACCGCGGTTGGGTCCGTGGCGCCACGGGATGGGACCCTGGCCGCGCCAGCCGGCGGATCGCAGGAGGTCCAGGCCGCGGTGGTAGCCGACGCGGGCGTAGGCGTAGGAGGGGAGGGCCGCGTCGATGCCCCAGACGCTGTCGGCGAGCAGTGCCCAGGCCAACGGGGAGCGCGGGTGGGCGGCGGCGAGGGCGGCGAATTCGACGGCTCCCGGGTTCGCGTGCTTCGCGAGGGCCGCGGTGACCGCGGGCTCGTCGGGGAGGAGGGTCGGTTCGGGGCCCAGCAGGTTCTCGCCACTCATGCCTCCCAGGCTATCCCGCTCGGGGCTGTGCGGGTCCGGGGTCCGGCCGTCCGGCGCACGACGGTCGTCCCTCCACAGGGGCGTCAGCGGAGGGAGCCGGGCGGTTCGCCGGTCGTCGCCGTCGTGCGCGGGGGTGCCGCCGATAGCATCGACCCATGGCGACGAACCGCAGTGAAGTCGAGGCCTGGCTCACGGACATGGACGGCGTGCTGGTGCACGAGAACAAGGCGCTCCCCGGCGCGCCCGAGCTGATCCAGGAGTGGACCGATTCGGGTACGCCGTTCCTGGTGCTGACGAACAACTCGATCTTCACGCCGCGGGATCTGGCGGCGCGGCTGCGCGGGTCGGGGCTGCACGTGCCGGAGGAGCGGATCTGGACGAGCGCTCTGGCGACGGCGGACTTCTGCGCGTCGCAGAAGCCGGGCGGGAGCGCGTTCGTGATCGGCGAGGCGGGGATCACCACCGCGCTGCACGAGGCGGGCTTCATCATGACGGAGACGGCGCCGGACTACGTGGTCGTGGGCGAGACCCGCAACTACAGCTTCGAGGCGATCACGAAGGCGATCCGCCTGATCGTCGCGGGTGCGCGCTTCATCGTCACCAATCCCGATGCGACGGGGCCGAGTGCCGAGGGCGTGCTCCCGGCGACGGGGGCGATCGCGGCGCTCATCACGAAGGCGACGGGCAAGGATCCGTACGTCGTCGGCAAGCCGAACCCGATGATGTTCCGCTCGGCGATGAACAAGATCGGCGCGCACAGCGAGAACACCGGGATGATCGGCGACCGGATGGACACCGACATCGTCGCGGGCATCGAGGCGGGCCTGCACACCGTGCTGGTGCTGACGGGGATCAGCGACGAGGCCGAGATCGAGCGCTACCCGTTCCGCCCGGACGAGGTGCTGAGCGGGGTGCACGAGCTCCTGTCGTCGGAGCCGCTGGAGTCGGAGTTCCCGCCGGATTCGGCGGTCTGAGTCCCGGCGGCCCGGCAGCGGGCCGGGCGCCGGTTCCTGACACGGCACCGCGGCTCGCGGGGGTCAGAAGCGGACGTGCTGCAGCACCCAGGCGTGCATCGCGACGGCTGCCGCCGCCGAGGCGTTGATCGACCGGGTCGAGCCGAACTGCGTGATCTCGAGCACGGCCTCCGAGGCGGCGATCGCCTCCTCCGAGAGGCCGGGTCCCTCCTGCCCGAACAGCAGGAGGCAGCGCTCGGGGAGCCGGTAGGTCTCGAGCGGCACGCAGCCGGGGACGTTGTCGACGGCGAGGAGGGGAACGTCCGCCTCCGCGGCCCACTGCACGAGGTCGGCCACCGTCTCGTGGTGCTGGACGTGCTGGTAGCGGTCGGTGACCATCGCGCCGCGCTTGTTCCAGCGCCGCCGGCCGACGATGTGGACGCCTTCCGCGCCGAACGCATTGGCGCTGCGGACGATCGAGCCGATGTTCATGTCGTGCTGCCAGTTCTCGATCGCGACGTGGAACGGGTGCCGCGTGCGGTCGAGCTCCGCGACGATCGCGTCCATCCGCCAGTAGCGGAAGCGGTCGACCACGTTGCGCGCGTCGCCGCGCTCCAGCAGCTCCGGGTCGAGGCGGTCGTCCTCGGGCCGCTCCCCCTGCCAGGGGCCGACGCCGTTCGTGGTGAGCTCCACGGAGGCGGTGGGTCCGGTCGCGGGGGTCGCCTCGTTCTCCTGCACGACGAGCGATCCTACTGGGCGCTCCGCGGCTCGGCCGGGTGCACCGAGCCGGTGCCCGGCGGCATCCTCCGAGGCCCGAGCGACGGCGCGCGTCAGGCCGCGGGGGTGCCCGCGAGGGAGCCGGTCAGCTCGCCGCCGCCCGCCCGGTCGACGAAGCAGTAGTAGCTGCGCTCGCCCGCGTCCCACTGCTCCTGGGTGACGGGGAACGCACCGGCGACCTGCACGTCGCCGTAGGTCTCGGCCGCGGCGACGTCCACGACGCCCTGCGCCTGGCAGAGCGAGGAGACGGTGACGGCCAGGGCGTCCTGGCCGGGGAACACCGCGTCTGTCAGCTCCGCGGTGGCGACGAGCTGGGCGGAGTGAGCTCCCGCGCAGTCCACGACGGTGAACTCCTCCGCCCAGACGGAGTCGAAGGGCTCGACGCACTCGCCGCCGAGGAGCGCGCTCCAGGCCCAGGTGCCGACGGGCAGCGGTCCGACGGTCGGGAGGGTCGCGGTCGGAGTGGGCGAGGGGGTCGGCTCCGCCGTGGGCGTCTGGCTGACGACCGGGGCGGCCTGCGGCTCGGCCCGGCCGCCGGCGCTCCCGACGGCGATGCCGATCGCGAAGAGCCCGGCGAGGAGGATCACCGCACCCGCCGCGATCAGGCCGATCAGGAGCCGGCGTCGGCTGAGCGTGCGCCATGCGGGCGCTCCGGCGGGCGCCGAGTCGCGCTCGCGGCTCTCGGGTCGGGACCGGGCGGAGCGGCGCTTCCGCGGCGGAGCGGCGTTGACGTGGGCGGCCGCGGGAGCGGTGCGGAAGGGCGCGGGCTCGGCGCGGTCGGCGGGCTCGGCGGCCGGCTCGAGGTTCCACGAGTAGGCGCCGGCGGTCTCGCGCCACAGCTCCTCGTCGCCGCCGTCCTCGTCGGGCTCGTCCTGCGGAGCGACGACCTGCTCCCACACGGGCGGCTGGTCCCAGTCCCCGCGCGGGTCGGGCCACTCGTAGACGGCGGGCGGAGTCGGCTCGCGCGGAGTCGGCGGGGTCGCGCCGACCGGGCGTCCGTCGGCGGGGGAGGGGACTCCGGAGCGGCCCGCCGGGTCGACGTCGGTCGAGGATCCGGCATCGGGCTCGTCGTCCGGCCGGTGGGCGCTGCGCAGCCCGGCGGGGGCGGTCGGAAGGTCGGCGGGAGGGTCGGTGTGCGGCAGGACCGGGCGCACGGAGTCCGCCCCGCGGCGGTGCACCTCGGTGCGGCCGGCATCGGCGGAGGCGTCGGAGCCGGAGCCGGAGCCGGAGCCGTCGGCATCATCGTCGAGGAGGGGAGCGAAGAACGCGTCGAAGGCGTCCTCGTCGGACACGTCCGCGTCGGAGGCACTCGTGTCGCGGGCAGTCGTCCCACCGGCACCCGTCTCGCGGGCACCCGTCTCGCGGGCACTCGCCTCGCGGGCACCCGCCTCGTGCACTCCCATGGCGCGGGCTCCCGCGTCGGGGGCTCCCGTGTCGCCGCCCGGAGAGCTCCGTCCCTCGGCGGGGACGCCGTCGCGGTCGGAGGAGCGCTCCGGCTCCACGACCGTTCCGCAGTCGGCGTCGGCGTCCTGCTCCTCCACCCGAGCGGAGTCGTCCGCGGGTTTCGGGAGGTCGCCGTCGGCCTCCTCGGCGGCGGGCGTCGCGCTCAGCACGGGCTCCCCCGGCCACAGGCCGACCGGAGCGGCGGGGGCACGGGGCGGCGCGGCGTCGGAGTTGCTGTCGCTCGACGACGGTCCGGCCGCGTCGGCGGAGGAGGCCGACTCGCTCGCAACGCTCCGCTCCTCCGCTGACGCGTGGGCCTCGTCGGCTGCGGATACAGCAGGACCGGACGTCCGCTCCGCGCGCGACTCCTCCACGGGAGGGACGGGGCGGGGCGAATCGAAGATGCTCTTCAGTCGGCCGCCGCTGAGCTGCTGGAGCAGCCACTCGCTGCTGCCGACGGGACGCTCCGGCTCGGGTCGCTCCGGCTCGGCACGCTCCGGCTCGGAGGTCTCCGATCCAGCAGGCTCGGGCTCGCGGCCCTCAGGCTCCGGGTGCTCGCCGCCTCCCGGGACCCCGCCGCGTCCCCCCTCGTCGACCATCAGCTCAGGCCGAGGTCGGCCAGACCGATCGCGGCGAAGTACGGGTAGCCGGCGTCCTCGATGATCTCGCGGGCCCCGGTCGCGCGGTCGACGACGACGGCGACTCCTGCGATCTCGGCGCCGACCTTCAGCAGGGCCTCGATCGCCTTCAGCGGCGAGCCGCCGGTGGTGGACGTGTCCTCGACGACGACGACGCGCTTGCCCTCGAGGTCGGGGCCCTCGACCTGCCGGCCGCGGCCGTGGTCCTTGGGCTCCTTGCGCACGACGAACGCGTCGTAGGCGAGACCGCGAGCGGCGCCCTGGTGGAGGATCGCGGCGGCGATCGGGTCGGCTCCCATGGTGAGGCCGCCGACGGCGTCGACGCGCTCGAGCGGCGCGATGAGGTCGAGCATGACCTGCCCGATCAGCGGCGCGACGCGGTGGTCGAGGCTCACGCGGCGCAGGTCGACGTAGTACGACGCCTTCTTGCCGCTCGTGAGGGTGAAGTCCCCGTGGAAGACGGCGTCGGAGCCGATGTACTCGATGAGCTGCTGGCGTGCGTCGGTCACGCGCCTACTCTACGGGGCGACCCCTCCCCCGCTCGGGAGCGCGCCCGCTGCGGCGTGCTCGCCCGCCTCGTCGCCTCCTCCGCGGAACTGCGTCATGTAGAGCTCGTAGTAGGCACCGCGCTGCTTCAGCAGCGCCTCGTGCGCGCCCTGCTCGACGATCCGGCCCGACTCCATCACCAGGATGGTGTCGGCGTCGCGGATCGTGGAGAGCCGGTGCGCGATGACGAACGAGGTCCGGTCGGTGCGCAGCGCGTTCATCGCGTGCTGCACGAGCAGCTCCGTGCGGGTGTCGACCGAGGAGGTGGCCTCGTCGAGGATCAGCAGCGACGGGTTCGCGAGGAACGCGCGCGCGATCGTGATCAGCTGCCGCTCGCCCGCCGAGACGCTGCCGCCGTCGGCGTCCAGCACCGTGTCGTAGCCGTCGGGCAGCTGGCGCACGAAGCGGTCGACCATGGTGGCCTTCGCCGCGTCGACGATCTCCTCGTCGGTCGCGTCCAGGCGCCCGTAGCGGATGTTCTCGCGGATGGTGCCCTGGAAGAGCCACGCGTCCTGCAGCACCATGCCCACGCGCGAGCGCAGATCGCCGCGCGCGAGGCTCGTGATGTCGACGCCGTCGAGCAGGATGCGCCCTCCGGTGAGCTCGTAGAAGCGCATGACCAGGTTGACCAGCGTGGTCTTGCCGGCGCCGGTCGGACCGACGATGGCGACCGTCTGCCCGGGCTGCGCCGAGAAGGTCAGGTCCTCGATCAGCGGCTGCTCCGGGTCGTACGAGAACGAGACGCCCTCGAACTCCACGTGGCCGTCGGTGCGCTGCGGGAGCGACGCGGTCGCCGTCTCCGGCTCCTGCTCCTCGGCGTCGAGCAGCTCGAACGTGCGCTCGGCCGAGGCGACGCCGGACTGCAGCATGTTCGCCATGCTCGCCAGCTGGGTCACCGGCTGGGTGAACTCGCGCGAGTACTGGATGAACGCGGTCGCGTCGCCGAGCGTCAGCTGACCGGAGGCGACCCGCAGGCCGCCGACCACGGCGATGAGCACGTAGGAGAGGTAGGAGACGAAGGTCATCGCGGGCATGATCATGCCCGAGACGAACTGGGCGCCGAACGAGGCGGTGTAGAGGCTGTCGTTGCGGCGGTCGAACTCCTCGAGCATCTCGCGGTCGCGGCCGAAGGCGCGGACGATCTCGAGCCCGGAGAAGGTCTCCTCGATGTGGCCGTTGAGCGCGCCCGTGTTCTTCCACTGGGCGGCGAAGAGCTTCTGGGAGCGGGCGCCGATCACGCCCGCGATCACGCCCGAGAGCGGGATCGAGATCAGCGCGATCAGCGCGAGCTGCCACGAGACGATGAACATCATCGCGGCGATGCCGATGATGGTGAGCACCGACTGCACCAGCTGCGAGAAGGCCTGCTGCAGCGCCGTCTGGATGTTGTCGACGTCGTTCGTGACGCGCGACATCACGTCGCCGCGCTGCCGGGTGTCGAAGAAGCGCAACGGGAGGCGGTTGAGCTTGGCCTCGATGTCCTGGCGGAGGTCGAAGACCACCCGCATCACGAGGCCGTTGAGGATGTAGCCCTGCGCCCACATGAGCACCGACGCGACGACGTACATCAGCAGCACGATGATGATCAGGCGGCCGAGGACCACGAAGTCGATGCCCGCGCCGGGCACGATGTCGGTCTTGGCCAGCATGTCGGCGAAGGTGCCGTTGCCCGAGGCGCGCTGCTGCTCGATGATCTGCTCGAGCGGGACGCCGGCGGGGAGCTGCGAGCCGATCACGCCGTTGAAGATCGTGTCCATCGCCTGCCCGAGGATCTTGGGCGCGATGACGGTGAGGACGACCGACAGCGAGACCAGGGCGACCACGAGGACCATCCGGGCGCGCTCGGGGCCGAGCAGCGAGAAGAGGCGCTTGGCCGAGGGCCAGAAGTTCTGCGCCTTGCGGGCGGGCGGCCCGTCCCCGAACATGCCGCCGTCGCCCTCGCCGGGCTCGAACTCGGGCTCGGGGGACGTCGTCTCCTCGGGGGCGGTGGTGTCGCGTGTGCGCGCCATCTCAGGACACTCCTTCGACGCTCAGCTGGGATTCGACGATCTCGCGGTAGGTCGCGTTCGTCTCGAGGAGCTCGTCGTGCGTGCCGCGGCCGACGACGCGGCCCGCGTCGAGCACGACGATCTGGTCGGCGTGGCGGATGGTCGACACCCGCTGGGCCACGATGATCACGGTCGCGTCGGTGGTGGCGTCGGCCAGCGACTCCCGCAGCCGCGCATCGGTCGCGACGTCGAGCGCCGAGAACGAGTCGTCGAACAGGTAGACCCGCGGCTTCGCGACGAGGGCGCGCGCGATGCAGAGCCGCTGGCGCTGCCCGCCGGAGACGTTGGTGCCGCCCTGCGAGACCGGCTCGTCGAGCCCGTGCTCCTTGCTCCGCACGAAGTCCTCGCCCTGGGCGATGCGCAGCGCCTCCCACAGCTCGGCGTCCGTCGCGTCGGGGCGGCCGAAGCGCAGGTTCGAGGCGATCGTCCCCGAGAAGAGGTAGGGGCGCTGGGGCACGAGCCCGATCACCTCGGCGAGCTGCGCCCGGTCGAGGGAGGAGACGGGCACGCCGTCGATCGTGACGGTGCCCTCCTGCGGGTCGAACAGGCGCGGCACGAGGCCGAGCAGGGTGGTCTTGCCGGCGCCGGTGGAGCCGACGACGGCCGTGGTGCGGCCCGGCTCCGCGACGATGTCGATGCCCGAGAGCACGGGGCGCTCGGCCCCCGGGTAGCCGAAGACGACCCCGGAGAACTCGACGCGGCCGCGCGCGGGCGTCGGGACTCCGCCCTGGGGCGTGGTGAGGCTGGTGCGGGCGTCGAGCACCTGCTGGATCCGCTCGGCGCAGACGACCGCTCGCGGGATCATCATCACCATGAAGACGCCCATCATCACGGCGGTGAGGATCTGGAGGAGGTACTGCAGGAACGCGGTGAGCGAGCCCACCTGCATCTGACCGGCGTCGACCCGCTGCCCGCCGAACCACAGCACGGCCGCGGTGGCCAGGTGCAGGATCATCATGATCGCGGGGAACATCAGCACGAAGATGTTGCCGACCTTGATCGACACCTCGGTGATCGCCGCGTTGGCCTTGCGGTACCGCTCGGACTCGAACGGCTCGCGCACGAAGGCGCGCACCACGCGGATGCCCGTGATCTGCTCGCGCAGCACGCTGTTGATCCCGTCGATCCGGTCCTGCATGAGGCGGAACAGCGGCAGCAGCAGGAACACCAGGAAGCCGACCACGACGAACAGCAGCGGCACCGACACCCAGACCAGCCAGGAGAGGCCGGCGTCCTCGCGCAGGGCGAAGACGATGCCGCCGACGCACATGATCGGCGCGGAGACCATGAAGTTGAGGGTCATCAGCACGAGCATCTGCACCTGCTGCACGTCGTTCGTGCCGCGGGTGATCAGGGTGGCCGTGCCGAAGCCGCCGACCTCGAGCCCGCTGAGCGAGTCGACGCGGCGGTAGACGTCGCGGCGCAGGTCGCGGCCGACGGACATGGCGGTGCGGGCGCCGAAGTAGACGGCTCCGATCGCCGCGGCGACCTGCACGACGCAGACGCCGAGCATGGTCATGCCGGTTCCCCAGATGAAGTCGGTGTCGCCGCGGCCGATGCCCTGGTCGATGATCTCGGCGTTGAGGCTCGGGAGGTAGAGCGCGGCGAGCGTCGCGACGAGCTGCAGCACGACGACGGCGGCCACCCACCGCGCGTAGGGCTTCGCGTAGGCGGAGGCGAGGCGGAGCAGGATCATGGGTCCTCCGGAGGGGCGGAGCAGGAGCGGGAGGGGAGTGGACCGGGCTGGGGAGCGCGGAGCGCCGGGGAGCCCGTCGGGCCCGCACGGCGCGGGCGGCGGCGGCGTCCGGACGGCACGAACGGCCGGTCGGGACGGCGCTAGACAACCATCGACCACCGACACCGGTTCCGCAATCCGCCGAGGGGATGACTCCCCCGGCCCGCGGCCGCCGGGACGCGCGGAGGACGCGCAGGAGACGTGTCGGCGGCGGCTCCTACACTTCCAGGATGCGCATCGCCACCTGGAACGTGAACTCCATCCGGGCCCGCACCGGCCGCGTCGTCGACTGGCTCGTGCGCGAGGACGTGGACGTCCTCGCCATGCAGGAGCTCAAGTGCAAGCCCGAGCAGTTCCCGCACGAGGCCTTCGCCGACGCCGGGTACCACGTCGAGATGGTCGGGCTCAGCCAGTGGAACGGCGTCGGCATCGCCTCGCGCCTGCCGATGGAGGACGTGCAGGTCGGCTTCCCGGGCATGCCCGGCTTCGCGAAGGAGGCGGCGGCCGACGGCTCCTA